>NZ_JBEOOG010000015.1:0-72625 GCF_040308965.1 Pseudoalteromonas sp. MER144-MNA-CIBAN-0113 | reverse complement strand
TGGATAGCGTCTGAAAGTTCGTTTTATCGTGTCATGAAGGCACATAACTTATTAACGCATAGAGAAAAAGTAAAGCCGGCTAAGCCGATGAAAAAGCCAAGAGCATTGAAGGCTGTGCGTGCAAATGAAGTATACACTTGGGATATCACCTATTTACCAACGAGCGTAAAAGGGCAGTTTTTATACTTATATTTAGTGATGGACATTTTTAGTCGAAAGGTTGTCGGTTGGCAGGTTCACGACACACAATTAAGTGAATTAGCCGCAGATTTAATGAAGGATATTTGCAGTCGAGAGCAAATAAAGCGAGAGCAAGTCACGTTGCACTCAGATAATGGCAGCCCAATGAAAGGCGCGACATTGTTGGCAACATTACAGGAGCTAGGCATTGTGCCATCATTTAGCCGACCGTCAGTAAGTAATGACAACCCGTACTCTGAGTCGTTATTTAAAACGTTAAAGTATCGCCCAGAATACCCAGAAAAGGCATTTGAAGATATAAGCGCAGCAAGAGAATGGGTAAGCGGATTCGTTGATTGGTACAATAATGAGCACCTACACAGTGGTATAAAATTTGTGACGCCAAATCAACGTCATTCAGGTTTAGATAAAGAGATATTAGCCAAGCGTCAGCAGGTAAACGATGCTGCTAAATTGAATAACCCAAGTCGTTGGTCAGGAAAGTCACGAGATTGGTCAATGATAAACGAAGTAAATTTGAATCCTGAGAAAAAAGAAGAAATGCGGGCGGCATAAAATTTAACTTGAGGCGACAACTAACTTGAAAAACTCCGGTGTTTTATTGGTAGGCGGGGCTTTATGCCGCGCAGGGTGTTTGAAATGTTGTGAAAGTGCGCGAGGTAAACTCCCGCCTACGGGTATAAAAAAACCTTGCGATGTTAACCGCAAGGTTTTTAAATTTCTCGAACCTCGAACCTCGAACCTCGAACCTCGAACCTCGAACCTCGAACCTCGAACCTAGCTCTTAAAAGCGTCTTGTAGTGGTGGTACTACTTGCTTTTTACGGCTCAATACGCCATCTAGCCATACTTTACCGTCTTCTGGCTTTTCACCATAGGCTTGCTCAACAAGGCTGGCATCGTCTGATGCAATCAGCATTTGTGAGCCTTCTTTCATAATGTCGGTTAGTAGTAAAAATACTGAGTGGCGACCGCCTTCTTCTTTAAGCTTGGCAATGTCAGCTTCAAGGTCAGCTTTAATCTCGTCAAATACTGCAAGGTCAATAACTTCTAATTGACCAATGCCAACAAGGTTACCGTTCATGTTAAAGTCTTTAAAGTCACGCATTACTAAATCACGTACAGGCGTATCTTCAACGGCTGATTTAACGCGGAACATGTCCATGCCTAGTTCTTTAAAGTCTTCAATGCCTGCAATTTCAGCAAGGGCTTCAACACATTTAATGTCGGCAGTGGTACAGGTTGGTGATTTAAAAATAACCGTGTCGCTTAATATGGCGCAAAGCATAATGCCAGCAATATCTTTAGGGATCTCTACGTTATAAAAATCGTACATCATCTTAATGATGGTGTTTGAACAACCAACAGGGCGGATCCAGCACTCAAGTGGGGTTGATGAGGTTAAATCACCTAATTTATGGTGATCAACTACGCCAACAACGCGAGCTTGGTCGATATCATCAGGTGCTTGGGTTTTTTCTGTGTGGTCTACAATGTAAACGTCTTCGCCAGCGTAGCTAAGTTTAAGCTCAGGTGCTTCGAAGCCAAATTTATCTAAAATAAACTGTGTTTCTGGTGATACTTCACCAAGGCGGGTTGGAATTGCCGGCTCATCAATTTGGTTTTTTAAATAAGCCAGTGCAATTGCACCACATATTGAATCTGAATCTGGGATTTTATGGCCCACTACATACATTGACATTGACTAAACTCCTTAAAATTTGCCGATATTCTAGCAAAGTATCCAGCTTTTAACATATAGACAGTGCAATTAAGTTTTAGCTAAACTTGAAAACCTTATATAAATTAGGAACTGCATATGCGATTAAGCCGCAAAGGTTGGAACAATGTTATTATTTTTTCTATGTTGATCATGATCTTCTTTTTAAATGGTCTTCATAAAAAGATTGGATCCGATGAAACGCAGGCGCAACTGCAGCCACTACTTCCTGTGCAAAGCTTTGTGTTAACACTTGAATTTAGCGACCAAAAAATTGAGCGCATTGGTACAAGCTGGCGTACTACTGCTTTGATCAAAGAGGTACCGATTAGTTGGCAAGGTTCAGAGCAGCAACTTAGTGAGCTTGTTTATTTATGGCAAAATACAGCGTTAATGACAACAGCCACACCTGATGCGCTTGATATTAATAAGCCACTATCGGCAGCGACGTTTGAACTCGCCGGTGAGCCCCTACCTTGGATGTACTTATTATATAAAGCAAATGGTGAGTATTATCTTCTCGAGAAAACCAGTCAGCGGCTAATGTTGCTTGATTTAAGCACTGCCAAGCAATTATTTCCTAGTTTTACCTTTTCATAGTGAGTTTTATAAATGCCTGAATTACCAGAAGTAGAAGTTAGCCGCATGGGCATTACCCCCCATGTGCTAAATCAAGTCGTTACTAAGGTAAACATTCATAATGCCTGTATGCGCTGGCCTGTGCCAGATGAGGTATACCAACTTGAAGGGTTGGTGGTTAGCAGTATTGAACGCCGCGCAAAATACTTGCTATTAGAATGTGAGCTTGGGGCGGCTATATTGCACTTAGGTATGTCGGGGAACTTGCGTGTTGTAAATAAAACCGAGCCACTTAAAAAACACGACCATGTTGAGTTTATTTTAGCGAACAATAAGGCGCTTCGTTTAAATGATCCACGCCGCTTTGGTTGTTGTTTATGGCAAGCACCCAATGAGGAGCATAAGCTACTTGCTAAATTAGGCCCCGAGCCACTCACTGATGACTTTTTTGCTAAACGTGTTTATGAGCAATCACGTAATAAAAAAGTGCCCGTTAAGCAGTTTATTATGAATAACGCCGTGGTGGTGGGGGTCGGTAATATTTATGCTAACGAGTCATTATTTAAAGCGGGTATTGACCCTCGTAAAGAAGCCGGAAAGGTAAGCCTTAAACGCTACCAAGCGTTAATTCCGATTATAAAAGACACCTTAGCCGCTGCAATTACCCAAGGCGGCACAACTTTAAAAGACTTTGCCCAAAGTGACGGTAAGCCAGGCTACTTTGCGCAACAGTTATTAGTGTATGGCCGAAAAGGCCAACCTTGTGTAAATTGCGATACCGAATTAACCGAAATCCGCTTAGGGCAACGCAGCACCGTTTTTTGTGAGGTGTGTCAGAAGTAATAAAGGTAAAGAGTAAAGTTCTCGGGCGACGGGTAACGGGTCTCGAAGCTCGTATCTCGAAGCCTCGACCCCAAACTTTTCTTGAGGAAAAAACAACCGGCCGGTAGCAATGTCGTTTAAGTGCTGGTATACTCCCGCGTCTGCCACGTTGCGTTCTATGTCCTCATATAGTTTAGCCACTTGTGAGCGGCGAAAAAGTCTAAAACTCGAAGGGGTTGTAGCATACTTAGAGCGGTAGTTAATAATAACTACCTGTGGTTTTAATTGAAAAACATTGGATTTTTATAAATGAAAACGTTTGTTGCTAAACCAGAAACAGTAAAACGTGACTGGTACGTAGTTGACGCTGAAGATAAAACTTTAGGTCGCATCGCTACTGAAATCGCTCATCGCCTACGCGGTAAGCACAAAGCTGAGTACACACCACACGTAGATACTGGTGATTACATCATCGTTATCAACGCTGAGAAAGTTACTGTTACTGGTAACAAATTCAAAGATAAAGTGTACTACGCTCACTCTGGTTTCCCAGGTGGTCTTAAGTCTACTACTTTTGATAAACTTCAAGCTGCAAAGCCTGAAATGATCATCGAAAAAGCTGTTAAAGGCATGTTGCCACGTGGTCCTTTAGGCCGCGCTATGTTCCGCAAACTTAAAGTTTACGCGGGTACTGAGCATAACCATGCTGCACAACAGCCTCAGGTTCTAGACATTTAAGGAGCACTATCATGGCAAATCAATACTACGGTACAGGTCGTCGTAAAAGTTCAAGTGCTCGCGTATTCTTACGCCCAGGCACTGGTAACATCGTAATCAACAAGCGCTCTTTAGAAGAGTACTTTGGTCGCGAAACAGCACGCATGGTTGTTCGTCAAGCTCTTGAGCTTGTAGACATGACTGAAAAATTTGACCTTCACATCACCGTTGCTGGTGGTGGTACTACTGGTCAAGCTGGTGCTATCCGTCACGGTATCACTCGTGCACTTATGGAGTTTGACGAGTCATTACGTCCACAACTTCGTAAAGCAGGTTTCGTTACTCGTGATGCACGTAAAGTTGAACGTAAGAAAGTGGGTCTTAAGAAAGCGCGTAAGCGTCCACAGTTCTCAAAACGTTAATTTTTACGTTATCAAGAATTCAAAAACCCAGCTTATGCTGGGTTTTTTGTTTTTAGATAATGAGTTTCGAGTAACGGGCTACGAGAACCGAGCTGCGAAAGAGATTAAGTTCCGTGCGTTAAATTATATGTTTACTATAATTTATGATGAATGCGGGATTAAGGCTAAGGAGTGGTTGTGAGGTATGAAAGTTTAGATGTATGGAAAAAGTCTTTCTCATTAAGTTTGTTTGTATACCAAACCTTTGCTGCTTTGAGGGATTTCGGCTTAAAAGATCAAATGTGTCGAAGCGCAGTTTCAGTGCCTAGCAATATTGCAGAGGGTTATGAGCGTTACTCTGATAAAGAAAGAGCTTATTTTCTTTCTGTGGCTAAAGGGTCTGTCGGTGAATTAAAAACTCAGCTAATGATTGCTTTTGAGTTAGGTCATATTAATTATGAACAAACAGAATACGCTTTAAATGAGTGTGAGAGTATTGGGAAAATGCTTGGTAAATTGATTTCTATGATTAAAAATGCATGATAACCCCGAACCCCGAACCTTTTCCCTTTAAGGCTAATGTCGACATTAGCTTGATCAAAATAGGCCAAGTATGCGTATTTATTGAACGAAAGCTTAAAAATGACCGACTAACGCAAAAAAAGTTAAATAATTATCGCAATTAGTTTAAATCCATCAGTTAATTGGTGAATTTTTTTGCTACAATTGGCGGGCAAATAAAGTGAATGAGTTTAATGTCGCCAAATTCAGTGGTTACTGTACTTAGTTGGTGAGATTGTACTTGTTTACAAATTGTTTTTACGGAAGCGATACTATAGTCATTTGGTTTCATACTCGAGCTAACTTAATCAACTATTTGAGCAAGTCAGGATTATTCGAGCAGGAGGCTGTGAATAACCTTGTTTTAAACAAGGGTTTTAATTATGATCGTTTCTCTTTTAAAATTCGAAAAATTAACCTGCTGTAACTGATGTTCTCAATATAGCAAGTGTTGAGAATCATAGTGGAGATAAGTGGATGAGCAATGCGCCTGTAGACAATGGCCGACGTCGCTTTTTAACCATAGCTACCTCTGTTGTTGGTGGTGTTGGTGCGGCTGGGGCTGCTGTTCCTTTTATTGCGTCTTGGAATCCAAGTGAGCGAGCTAAATCTGCGGGTGCGCCTGTAGAAGTAGATATCAGCAAACTTGAGCCAGGACAATTAATACGTGTCGAGTGGCGTGGTAAACCTGTATGGGTTGTATCACGGACCCCAAAAATGCTTGAGCAGATGAAAGAACATGAAGGTCAACTTCGTGATCCGCAATCGCAAGAGCCACAACAATTAGAATCATCAACCAATGATTTCCGTTCATTACGCCCAGAGATTTTTGTCGCTGTAGGTATTTGTACGCATTTGGGTTGTTCACCTAGCTTTTTACAAGGTGGCTTTGGTGAGAAAGTGGAAGGGACTGATGACGGTTTTTACTGTCCATGTCACGGTTCTAAGTTTGATATGGCCGGCCGTGTATTTCAATCGGTACCTGCACCATTAAATTTAGAAGTCCCACCATATACTTTTCTTGATGAGACCACTATTTTAGTGGGCGAAGAACAAGGGGTGGCCTAATGTTTGGAAAAATTGTTGAGTGGATAGACGACCGTATCCCAATGACACGTGTTTGGAACATGCACATTGCACAGTATCCAGCACCAAAAAACTTTAACTTCTGGTACTTCTTTGGCTCACTCGCTATGTTAGTACTAGTTAACCAAATCCTTACCGGTATTTGGTTAACGATGAACTATGTACCATCTGCTGAAGGTGCGTTTGCATCAGTAGAATACATCATGCGTGATGTAGAGTACGGTTGGTTATTACGTTATTTGCATTCAACGGGTGCATCTGCGTTCTTCATCGTTGTTTACATGCATATGTTCCGTGGCATGATCTACGGTTCTTACCAAAAACCACGTGAATTACTGTGGTTATTCGGTATGTTTATTTTCCTAGCCCTAATGGCTGAAGCGTTCATGGGTTACTTATTACCATGGGGTCAAATGTCGTTCTGGGGTGCACAGGTAATCATTTCATTATTCGGGGCTATCCCGGTTATTGGTGATGATTTAACACTGTGGATTCGTGGTGACTACGTTATTTCGGGTGCAACGCTTAACCGCTTCTTTGCATTACATGTAATTGCACTGCCATTGGTTATTGTTATCTTAGTATTTTTACACATTGTTGCACTACACGAAGTGGGTTCAAACAACCCAGACGGTATTGATAACAAACGTAAAAAAGGAACTGTGGCTGAAGAAGATAAGCCTAAATTTAAGTTCCATGAATACTACACTGATAAAAAAGACATCATTGATGCGATTCCGTTCCACCCTTATTACACAGTAAAAGATATTGTGGGTGTGGTTGGCTTCTTAATCTTGTTCTGTTGGGTGGTGTTCTTTATGCCTGCTATGGGTGGTTTCTTCTTAGAAGCGCCAAACTTTGAACCGGCAAACCCACTCAAAACACCAGCGCATATTTTCCCTGTTTGGTACTTTACGCCGTTTTATGCAATCTTACGTGCGATTCCAGACAAGCTAATGGGTGTTGCAGCAATGGGTGCATCTATTGTCGTGCTAGCATTATTGCCTTGGATTGACCGTGGTTCGGTTCGTTCAGTTCGTTACCGTTGTGGTTTCCACAAATGGAACATTGCAGGCTTTGTAGTTACTTTCGTTCTTTTAGGTTGGGTTGGTGCTACACCTCAAACTGACTTTAAAACGCTTGTTTCGCAAATCTGTACTGTGACTTACTTTATGTTCTTCGTACTGTTATTTGTTTACAGTAAGAATGAAAAAACTAAGCCATTGCCTGAGAGGTTAACGAAATGATGAAAAAGCTACTTATTGGTTTATTCGCTTTATCAGTAAACGTATTACCAGCAATGGCGGCAGGCCCGTCAGTTCCTCTAATGGAAGCGGGTAACGATATATCTGATCAACCTTCTTTGCAACGTGGCGCAAAGTTGTTCATGAACTACTGTCTTGGTTGTCACCAAATGCAGTATCAACGTTATGAACGTACTTTCCGCGATATTGGTATTCCAACAGAGATTGGTCAAGAGCAACTTATTTTTGATGGTTCAAAAGTAGGTAGTCATATCAATAATGCAATGAAGAAAGAAGATGCTGCAAAATGGTTTGGTGCGGCTCCGCCGGATCTAACAAATGTTGCGCGTGTGCGTGGCAGTGATTGGATTTATACCTATTTAAAATCGTTTTACAAAGATGAATCTCGTCCGTTTGGCGTAAATAATACGTTATTCCCATCGGTGGGTATGCCACATGTTCTTCAAGAGTTGCAAGGTGTTCCTACTGCAATTACTGAAGAAGTAACAGTAAATGGTAAAACAACCACTCATATTACTGGTACAGAAACAGATGGTACGGGCGAATTAAGTGTAGATGAATATGACCAAGCAGTTCGTGATTTAACGAATTTCCTAGAGTATGTAGGTGAACCTACACGTCTCGAATCGGAAGCGCTAGGTATTAAGGTACTTGGATTCTTAGTGATTCTATTTATCTTGGCATTTATGCTGAAGAAAGAATACTGGAGAGATGTTCATTAAGTTTGAACATATTTAAAGGTAATTTTGCAATAGGGGCTTAAGCCCCTATTGCTGTTTTAGTTATTTAATGGAGGTAGGCATGGCCGTAGCTGCCAATAAGCGCCCTGTAATGACCCTTTTTTCTGGTGCTAACTGTATGTATAGCCACCAAGTACGCATTGTACTTGCTGAAAAAGGTGTAAGTGTAGATATTCATATGGCTGAAAAGGATAATCTGCCAGAAGCACTTCACGAAATTAACCCTTACGGTACAGTGCCAACACTGATTGACCGTGAGCTTGGTTTATATCAGGCAAACATCATCATGGAATACCTTGATGAACGTTTTCCTCATCCTCC
The DNA here is from genome assembly GCF_040308965.1 of Pseudoalteromonas sp. MER144-MNA-CIBAN-0113. Classification (NCBI taxonomy): domain Bacteria; kingdom Pseudomonadati; phylum Pseudomonadota; class Gammaproteobacteria; order Alteromonadales; family Pseudoalteromonadaceae; genus Pseudoalteromonas; species Pseudoalteromonas sp. MER144-MNA-CIBAN-0113. Next base: position 64,213 of record NZ_JBEOOG010000015.1, on the reverse strand, counting down.
ACTAATGCCTGTATACCCGGTCATGCGTGGTCGTAGTCGTTTAATGATGCACCGTATTGATACTGATTGGTACAGCCTAGCTGAAAAGATCATTAACAACACGTCTGAAGCAGCGCAAGCGCGTAAAGAGCTGACAGAAGCATTACTTGCAATAGCACCGATCTTTAGTGAAGCGCCTTACTTTATGAGTGAAGAGTTTAGCTTAGTTGATTGTTACTTAGCTCCACTATTATGGCGTTTACCTGAGTTTGGTATTGAGCTAAATGGTGCAGGCTCTAAAGAACTTAAAGAGTATATGATCCGTTTATTTGAACGTGAATCATTCCAAGCTTCTTTAACTGAAGCAGAGCGTGAGATCCGTTTATAATGACCTCTAATCGTCCTTATTTACTACGCGCTTTTTTTGATTGGATTGTTGATAACGAATGCACACCACACTTAGTGGTTAATGCTGATTTTCCTGCAGTGCAAGTGCCAACACAGTTTGTCCAAGACGGCCAAATTGTATTGAACATAAGCCCTTCAGCGGTTACGCAGTTTTCGTTAGATAATTCTCAGCTTAGCTTTAACGCACGCTTTGGCGGTCAGCCAATGCAAGTGTACGTGCCTTTAGGGGCTGTACTTGCAATATATGCACGCGAAAATGGCGAAGGCACAGTCTTTACTGCAGATGAGTTTTTAGAGGACGAAGACGATTTTGCTCCAGAGCTTGAAAGTGTTGATTCATCACCTGAACTAGTTGATGAAACACCTGATCCTAAGCCTGAAAAGAAAAAAGGCTCACATTTACGCGTTATAAAATAACCCGTAAATGTTAGATAAAAACCGCTTAATAAGCGGTTTTTTTATGCCTGATTAAAAGTAGGTGAAAGGTGAAAGGTGAAAGTTCACGGGCGACGAGCTGCGAGAAACGGGTTAAGGTTGATTGGTGTAGCAGCGGGTTTATTCCGCGCATGTGGTTTTAGGTAATAAATTTATTCACAAAGAGGTTAAGAGACACTGCGCTTTTAGAGCTAGTGAAAAAACAATTAATCACTCGGGCTCATGGTTATTGTTTTCTCATTTACTGCTCATTCACTTCTCTTTGTGCAAAAAGATCTTAAAGAGATTTTATTCACCACAGAGGGGACAGAGCACACAGAGGAAATGATTAAAGACATGTTTTATTTGTCCTGTCTTCTCTGTGTACTCTGTGGTAAAAATGTTTTTTAAGTGGGGCTTACGCCGTGCAAGTTTGATTTAAGTTCACGGGCGACGGGCGACGGGCGACGGGCGACGGGCTGCGAGAAGCGGGTTAAGCTTGGATGATGTAGCAGCGGATTGATTCTGCGTCTATTAGTGATAATGCGCGAGGTAAACTCCCGCCTACAGATATAAAAAAACCTTGCGATGTTAACCGCAAGGTTTTTAAACTTCTCGAACCTCGAACCTCGAACCTCGAACCTCGAACCTCGAACCTCGAACCTCGAACCTCGAACCTCGAACCTCGAACCTGATACTTTACAAATACTCAAACACTTTAATAACGCGCTCTACGCCAGAGATATTACGGGCAATATTAACGGCTTGGTTTGCTTCAGCGTCAGATACTAGCCCCATTAAGTATACTTCGGCATTTTCAGTCACTACTTTTATATTATTACTGCTGATGTTTTCAGCCGCTAAAAGCTGCGCTTTTACTTTTGAGGTTAACCATGAGTCGTGAGTTTGCGTGGTGATACCAATATTAGAGCCAATGCGTAATTGGTTGTGAATTTTACGAATGCCAGATAGGTTCTCAATGGTTTTAAACGCTTGGTTTTTCATTTCTTGGTTAGGAACTTGCCCTACCATTAAAACCACGCCATTAACGCTTATAACGCTGATATGAGCAAACTTATTAAGACGTTCATCTTCACTAATAGCAATGCTGGCTTTTATTTCAATGTTGTTGTCGTCTATTTGCGAGCCAATGGTTCGTCTATCGTTTGCTGCAGTAACAGCACTGGCTGTGCCGGCCACTACAGCAGCAGCACAACCTTGTAATAACACAACGGTGCCTAAAATAATCAGGGAGCGTTTAAACATAATTTTCATCCTGCGGGAAAAGAGTTAAATCTACCAATTCACTTAAACAGTGAAGGTTAACTAAATGCGATTCAATAATGCGACTAGGGCGTTTAGACGGTGTACGTATTTCTACATCGTTGTGCCCAAGTAAGCCAACGAGTTCGCCACCATCATCACCTACCATTACTATGACCTTCATATCTTTGGTTAGTGCCGCTTCTACTGCAGAAATTATATGTTTTTCATTACCATTAATTGCTAATGCAAGGAGCAAATCACCTTGCTGAGCAAAGGCACGTACTTGGCGCGCAAAGGTATCGTGGTCATCTATTTGATGGCCTTGACCTAGGTTAATATTTTCTTGCGAAAGGGCGATTGCAGGTAAGCAAGGGCGCTCTGTTTCGTAAAAGTTTACTAATACGCCAGCCATGTGTTGTGCCAACATGTGGCAGTTTGCTGTGCCGCAACATATCAGTTTATTACCATTGATCAGGCTTTGTGCAATGGTGAATGCCGCTGACTCCAATGCGCTAGGAAGTACTTCACCTGCTGCAATTTGAACTTGAATACTTTCTTTAAAAATTTCTTTTATTGTGTCTTGCATGGATTACCAACAATTAATATCTAATTCTGTGTGAGCTCACACCCGCTTTATTAAGGATGATGATTTTTAGAAGCAGCTTGTTAATTTTTAACTACGCATTAATGCATTTAGCTGTTGTAATAATTGCTCACTCATTTGTATGTGCTCGGTATTAAAATACGTTTTTTAGCCAGTTTATGTGTAGTGATGGCTCGCCTGTTATAGCAACATAATCAATACGTAATGGCTGATTCTTTAAGTTTTTAGCCGCGAGGTAATGATAAATAGTTCGTCTTAATTTTTCTTGCTTTTGCGGGCTTAAAGCATAATTAGCGCCGCCTTTTATATTATTTTTACGAAACTTAACCTCAACAAACACTAAGGTGTCACCGTCTTTCATAATGACATCAAGTTCGCCATAGGGGCAGTAGTAATTACGCTCAATCGCTTTTAAGCCTTGTGCTTCTAAATACTTTTGCGCTTGGCGCTCATAATACTGGCCTTTTTCACGACTATTTTGCCACAGCTGTTTAAACCACGACATGTCGACCCCTTAGTTAATTATGGTTATGCCATCGTTAGCTGATTGCATAAATAGCGGTACAGGGCGTTGTGTTTTTAACTCCACCGGTTTTATTCGGCGGTTGCTGTACTGAGCCCATTGCAGTGAACGTTCAATATCACCGGCACTATTAATCGACAATTTACCGCTCAACCCTGAAAAGTATTTATCGGGTGTAACACTCAATTGTCTAATATCGTTAAGCATGGTGACGGAATCATAAGCCATCGCAAATAAACGTTGGCTTATATCGGCTTGTTCAGGCCATAAATCATTGTATTGCTGACGCAGATTATGTTGCTTAATTTGTGAGTCTAACATCCAAGGCAGTTCAGTAAAGTAGAGTCCGTCTAAATCACCTTTGTCAGTGGTATCTATTTGCTTACTGTGGCTTTTAGAGCTGGCGTAAATAGGAATTCTATCGGCAAAGGTACTCACATTAACATCAAGGTAAGGCTTAATTAATCGGGTTTCAATGGCGTCGCCGAGTATGTAGATGGCATCAATATCTCCACGTGAGCGTGTTTCACTTTCAACTTCTTTATTAAAAAGTGCTTTAACAGATTTAATACGCTCTTTTGACTTATCAACTTCTAACAAGCTAGTAATCGTATTGGGCATATCTTTGTTATCGTTATAAAAACCAACTTGCGTGGTTGTTTCACTATAGCGTTGCCACTGCAGATTAAAGTAGTCAACTAAGCGCTGGCCATTGGTATTATTTGGCGCTAGCAACATCGGCTTTTGATAACCCTGTGCTAAAAAGTGCTCTAGCGTTTGCTGTACTTCATGTTCAGGATTAAGCGCAAAAAAGTAATGTTGCAGCGAGGTTCTTTCGCCATCAAAGGTATTTAAATGTAAGGTGGGTATATCGAGTAATGTATTGGTATTAGCGAGCTTATCTATATTGGCTTTTAATAGTGGACCAATAACAAAGTCAGGCTGTAACTGAGAAATTTGTGCGCTCAACGCTTCTGTTTCAGTGTTTTCATCTATAAACAGTGTTTCGTTGATCTCTTTTTTATCAAGCGCTGCCAATATACCGGCTTTTAAGGCATCCCCAAGGCGCTTATTAGCACCTGACTGAGGCAGTAAAACAACCAAACGCTCAATATTAATTGGCGCTAATTCATTAGCATACGTTTCTTGTTTTGGCAGTACATTGTTACCAGGATGCCCCAGGTAACGGCGGCGCCAATTATTAATGGCTTGGTCTAAATCAACCGAGCTGTTGGCGTAAACTTGATGATACAAAGCTAAGTTAACCCAACCTTGTTGGATCACAGAACCACGGTTAAATCGTTCTAATGCGTAAGATGAGAGTTGCTTTAAATTTTTCCAAAGTGCATTACTAAGCTGAGGAATTGAAATAGTGTTTTTAGTTGCAGATTCTGACGCCGCAAAAAAATAGGGTGCAGCACGTTTTGGCAAGTTTTGAGAAGCAAAAATGCTGGCAGTTAAAAATTGGTGCCAGGCAAAATGTTCGGGTTGCTTGAGTTGTCCCTCAAGTGAGTTTAATACTTCAAGTGCTTGCTGGTTTTTATTCTGCTCTTTTTGTGCAAAGGCAATATATAAACGGTTTTGAATTTGATCAACACTGGCAGTAAGTGCAAGTTCGCTACATATTGTTTCGAGTAGCGGCCAGTTTTCTTCCGTAATGGCGCTATCACGGGCACTATAAAGCAGTTGAATTTTATCTGCACCAAAACGGTTTTGCGCTAATTGATAAATCGATTGCGCGTTCAGTGCTTCATTTTTCAGCGTATTGGCACTGCTATTTAAGTTATCGCTGGTTTTAGTTGGTTTTTCGGTTGTGCTACACGCCGATAACCCTGACAATATAATTAATAGACTAACTAGTTTAAGTCGCACAATGATTTCCCATACGTTAACGCGATTTGCTTATATTACTGACTGACGCAGGAGACCTCAATGTTAAATGAGGAGAATTCACAGAAAATTGGCACTCTTTACGTTGTTGCCACCCCAATCGGCAATTATGACGACTTAAGTCAGCGTGCAATCGCGACATTATCGCAGGTTGACTTAATCGCTGCTGAAGACACTCGCCATACTGGCAAGCTACTCAGCCACTTTGGTATTAAGGCTAAAACCTTTGCGTTACATGACCATAATGAAAAGCAAAAAGCGCAGCAAATTATCGACCAACTTAATCAAGGGTTAAATATTGCATTAGTATCCGATGCCGGCACGCCGCTTATAAGCGACCCTGGTTATGCCGTTGTTAATTTATGCCGTGAGCAGGGCGCACTTGTAACACCTGTACCTGGTGCATGCGCTGCTATTACGGCGGTATGTTGTTCAGGGCTGCCAACCGACCGTTTTCAGTTTGTTGGCTTTACGCCCGCTAAAAGTAAAGCACGCCAAGATTTTTTTATTGATGCGGTTAACTCAAGTATTACCAGTATTATGTATGAAAGTACCCACCGTATTATGGCAAGCTTAGACGATTTAGAAGCAGCGCTAGGTGGTGAGCAGCAAGTGGTATTTGCCAAAGAGCTCACTAAAACATTTGAAACCTTTTTTAATGGCACAGTGACTGAGTTAAAGCAGTTTTTAACTGACGATCCTACTAAACAGCGCGGTGAAATAGTACTCATGCTGCCGGGTAAACCTAAGGTAGTTGACGATATTCCGCCAGAGGCACGCAAAATGTTAGCGCTACTTGAAAACGAAATGCCAATGAAAAAAGCCTGTGGCGTGGTGGCCGATTATTTTGGTATGAAGAAAAACGCGCTGTATAAAACAATTATTGAAGAAAAACAGTAAATGTTTACTGCGTAGTGTGGTGCTCTCATGTATACTGCGCGCCGAGTTAGCCAAGATAATCGCTGCCTGCAACGAAAATGCGCAGGGGGAGGAAAGTCCGGGCTCCACAGGGCAGAGTGCCAGTTAACGGCTGGGGGGCGTGAGCCCACGACAAGTGCAGCAGAGAGAAGACCGCCAATCTTCGGATTGGTAAGGGTGAAAGGGTGCGGTAAGAGCGCACCGGGCCGCTAGTAATAGTCGGTTGCAAGGTAAACTCCACTCGGAGCAAGACCAAATAGGGTTCCTTATGGCGTGGCCCACGTTGGAACCGGGTAGGTTGCTTGAGCCATAGAGCGATTTATGGCCTAGACGAATGATTATCACTTTCTTCGGAAAGGACAGAACCCGGCTTACCGGCTGACTCACTCATTCAATAAAAAAGCTCGCAGTTAACGCTGCGGGCTTTTTTGTGTTTGGAATAAGCTGTCAGGTTGCGGGCGGCGAGCTTCGGGTTGCGGGCTTAAAACCTAAACTCGACGCGAGACTAACTATCGCCTTCAGGCATAAAAAACCTTGTAATGTTAACCGCAAGGCTTTTAAATTTCTCGAACCTCGAACCTCGAACCTCGAACCTCGAACCTCTCTATATAATATTTTTACCTTGCTCTGGGTCGCGTGATTCATCGGCTTGCTCGCGAATATCATCCGTATCACTACTTACATCATCAATACTGTGTTCATGCTCTGTGGTTTTATGTTTTTGAATATGTGATTGCTCGTTAATTTCTTCTGTTGTCTCTGTTTTAGCTTCGCTTGCTATGGGATAAATATCTTCACCTTGGCTATTGAGCAATATACGCTCTCTGGCATTGTCAGGCATGCTTATATTATGTTGCGTAAAACTATTGATTAACTCTCGCATAAGCTGTGAGGCTACTTTTACCGTGCTGTATTGTTCGCCGTTGACCCAAAAGTAAACGGTAAAGTTAATAGTGGCGGAGCCTAAGTTATCAATCAATACTTGGGGAGGTGGATCGCTAAGCACAGAGGTTTGCTGCGATATTATACTAATTGCCAGACTTTGTGCGTCGCGAATGTCATTATCGTAGCCAATACCGATTGAAAAATGACCGCGCATTTTTGGATTAGCGGTTAAGTTTTTAATGGTATTTTTATACACAGTCGCATTGGGTATTTGAATATGATTGCCATCGTAGTCAACTAAAGTGGTTGCCCGTGCAGTTACTTTTTTAACAATACCAATTCTGCCATCAACTTCTATTACATCATCTATTTTAAATGGACGCTGTACACTTAAAAGTAAACTGGCAATAAAGTTCTCAGCTATATCCCGAAAGGCAAAGCCTAAAATAAGCCCAATTAATCCGGTGCCACTCATAATTGCGACCGCGAATTCGGTAAGTCCTGCCAAGCGTAAAAATAGATAAAACCCGAGTAAAATAATTAAGGTGCTAATACCTCGCCTAGCAACTAGATGTACTAATTTACTCTTGGTCATGTAGGTAACAGGCTTTATTAACAAGCGTGATAATGGTGTGGCAATTAAATAACTAATCACCAAAATAACAATCCCTAATAATAAAGTGGGCAGTAATTGCATGAATGTGTGTAGTAATTGCACGCTTTGATCTTTTAAAAAGCTCCAAGAAATTGAGTTTGGCTTAACGGTGTCGATTGCGGGAATAGATGCGTTATTAGCGAGTGTTGCAATTAAAGCACTGAGCATAGAGGTCATCCGTGTTAGGTCGAAGTAATTAGGGTCTGTGTTAAACAATAGCAGCAAGTCTAGGGTCTGTTGACCTTTGCGTATTAATATTTGTTCAAACTAGGGGCAATTTAATCGCGGCGCGAGGTTTGTAACCTAGTGGGCTAAGTAAAAGCCGAGCAACAAAGAGTTAATTGCCCCTAGGCAGAACCCTTCGGGCAGCGCCTGTTTGGCATTAATGCTACGTTATCGCCTATTTATGGGGAGTAACCACACCACTTAGGCTCTGCCTTGCCTAAACACCAAACAGACTGCTGCAAATTTAACCTTGAAAGTTCAACAGACCCTAATACCAAGCAGTATTTGTTTGGCAAACATTTTGCTACTTAATTAGGAAAAGGGAGTTAACTATGAGTGACTTTAAGCGTGGCCAAAGAGCCAAGCAGCCTAACCATATCCCTCTGCGTGGCTGGTGGGATATTACAAGGCGAATAGTAAAACAAATGAGCCGTGATAATTTATCCTTGGTGGCGGCTGGCGTGGCATTTTATGCGTTACTGGCTATTTTTCCCGCCATTGCGGCATTGGTTTCTGTGTATGCTTATTTTGCATCACCGAATGATATTAGTGAGTATTTAAGTCAGTTTATGGCGTTATTACCACAAAGCACTCAAGAAATTATTTTATCTCAAGTTTCAAGTCTTGCGCAAAAGTCACAAACTAGTTTAAGCCTTAGTGCGCTGGGTACTTTACTGTTAACTATCTGGAGTAGCTCTAAGGGCAGCCAAGCGTTGATCACAGCATGTAATATTAGTTATCACGAATACGAAAAACGCTCATTTTTAAAGGCGCAACTTGTGCGTTTGTTATTTTCAGTGGGTGCAATTGTGGTGGCTGTAATAGCACTGGTAATTATAGGTATATTACCGCTAGCGCTTAATTTACTAGGAATTAAAGAGAGTATTGATTTTTTAATCATGCTTATATCATGGCCGTTGCTGGCATTGACCTTTAACTTTGCATTATTAATTTTATACCGTTATGCGCCTCACAGAAAAGCAGCTAAATGGCGCTGGGTTACCGTGGGCTCATTCACCGCCACCGTATTATGGATTGTGGCATCTTTTGGCTTTTCATTTTATGTATCTCATTTTGCTAGTTACAACGAAACATATGGCTCTTTAGGTGGAGTGGTTATTATGCTTATGTGGCTATTTATTAGCGCTTATATCATTATTTTGGGAGCCACAATCAATGCTGCGTTAGAGCAGCAAACCGCTCAAGACAGCACCATTGGACCAGATAAAAAAAGAGGGCAGCGAGGTGCGTATGTAGCAGACCACCTCGACACAAAATAACCAGTATTAGGGCTAAATGACTTTTATTTCAAACTAATTACTTGATTTGTTGTTATCAGCTGCATAAACGAGGCTTTGTGCAGCGGCTTTGAAAACAAATAGCCTTGGCCATAATCACAACCGGCCTCAAGTAATAAATCCATTTGTAATTTTGTTTCTATGCCTTCGGCAATCACTTTTAAACCAAGCTGATGAGCCATCATGATAATTGCTTCACACAAAGCCAGCTCTTGACTGCCTTTTTGAATATTATCAACAAAGCGTTTATCTATTTTTAGGTAGTCGGTATCCATTTCTTGCAAGTAAGCAAGCGATGAATAACCGGTGCCAAAGTCATCAAGGGCCAATTGCATCCCTGACTTAACCAAGGCTTTCAAACGACTTTGGGTAAGTTCTTCAGGGTTAACCATTAAGCCTTCAGTAATTTCGGCCACAATCGCTGAGGCTGGTATATTTGCCGTTGCTAGCATATCGTACCATTCGTCTATGCCGCTATCGACGGTTGCCAATTGCACTGGTGAAACGTTAATGCTTATTTGAAATTCATCTTGAATGTGTTTTTTAATATCATTAAGTGTTTGTAGTGCCTCAGCAAATACAAATTGACCCAGCGCATTTATTTGTCTGGTTTCTTCAGCAAGAGGAATAAAGTCAGCAGGGCTGATCAGGCCTTTTTCTGGGTGTTGCCAACGAATAAGTCCCTCAGCTTTATGAACGTGTAAATCATTAAGCGATACAATAGGCTGATAATATAACTCAAATTGTTCTAGCTCTATAGCTGAGCGAAGCTCTTTGAGTAGTTGCATTCTTGCGTTTGCATCTTCACGCATATCATGTGAGAAAAATTCAAAGCCATTGCGACCGCTATTTTTTGCTTTATACATAGCTTGGTCAGCGGCTTTAAGTAATTGCTCTGGATTTTGGCCATCATCTGGCGCGCAGGCAATACCAATACTGGCACTGATATACACTTTTTCATCTTCAATAAAAATAGTGGAGGCAAGGCTAAGCAAAAGTGATTTTGCCATTTGCTTTATATTATCGCTGCCATGTAAATCACTAAACACAACAACAAACTCATCTCCGCCAATTCGTGCTACAAAGTCAGCCTCTTTGGCCGTTTGCACAATTCGCTCAGATACTAACTTAAGTAATCTATCGCCGTAATGGTGGCCCAATGTGTCGTTAATATCTTTAAAATGATCAATATCTAATAGCATAATGACCAGTTTTTGATCTGCATTGGTCAGGTTTGCGAATCGTTGGTTTAAGCGCTCTTTTAGTTCTAATCGATTAGGCAAGTCGGTTAAATGATCAAAGTGCGCTTGTCGCCAAATTAATTCATCTGCTTGTTTTTTCTCGGTTAGGTCGGTAAAAATAGCAATACGACTAGTCGGGGCTTTATTTTTATCGTAAATAGTATCGATGGTTAACCATTCAACATACAGCTCGCCATTTTTACGACGATTGGTTATTTCACCTTGCCAACGCCCTGTTTTATTGAGCGATTGCCACATGTAATTATAAAACTGCTTATCGTGTTTACCCGATGATAAAATACCCACCGTTTTATTGAGTACTTCTTTTCGAGAATACAAAGTTGTTTCACAAAACGCAGGGTTCACATCATAAATAACCCCATTTTCATCCGTGATTGCCATGCCTTCACTGCTGTTGTTGTAAACTAATGACGCTAAATGCAACGATTCTTGATTTTGCTTTCGTTGCGTGATGTTACTAATAACGATAATAAACTCATCGGCTTTTTTCATTGGGCTAATTTTAGCTTCATAAAACTGATTGTCTTGTTTTTGTTCAAGTTCAACAGTGACAGGGGCGATCAGGGGTATTAAGTACCCTTGCACTTGTTTTAAATTAGCATCAGAGAATAAACACGATAATTTTTTAGGGGGTGTTGAATGGCTATAATTTAACGATTTAATACGTCCACCAGTATCAAGAATATTGCCATTGGCATCTACGCGTAAAAAAGCATCGGGTAATGCATTAAGCAGGCTATTGAGCTCGTCATGCTTATGTTTAAGGCATGCTTCAGCCGTTAAGCGAGTTTCGGCCATGTATTTAAAACGATGGTAAAGTCTATTTAGCTCAGGACTATTGGGCTGCTCATCGTCATGAGGCATATTACCGGCCGCTAAGCGGTTAACCGCCTGCGTTAAACTTTTAATCGGATTTAAAATGCTTTTATTGACCAGTCGTCTGGCCAATACAGCTAAAAGAAGAATAGTAATTAAAAACCCTAAAACCATTTTTACAAAGTTAATATCTATCCGTTCAAGTGTTTTATCTATTGGTTGAGTAATATAAATAGAGAGCTTATTGTCATTGCCATCTCGATAGAGAGTCGTTTGATGAAAAACTCTACGGATACCATCTTTTCCTTTAAAAATGACACCTGCTTGTAAATTATGTTCTAAATCAAACTCTTCCAATTTATAACCTAATCTATCGGCTGAAAAAGGGGAGTTGGCTAAAATAAGATTATTAGAGTCAGTTATGGCGACTCGAACTTCTGTCGGTAAATTCAAGCTATTAAGTGCCGAGCTCCACCAGTCTAAAGCAATTACAGTTACTATCACGCCTTCAATATCATTGTTTTCATTAAGAATAGGGGAAGCAAAGTTAATGCTCTGGGCTTCAAGGCTGCGATCGTGCTGGAAATGGCCAATACTAAACTCTTTACTGGCGAGTGCGTTTTTAAAGTAGGGACGATCACTAACGTTGATATTAGGGGCACCATTATTTGAGGAACAAATTAAATCGCCGTCTTTGTTTACTAAACCAATATTCGCGATATTGCCATTGAGTGCCTTAACATCTAAAAAATACGAAGGGCAGCGAGAAGATAAAGACTTAATGTCTTTCTGCTTTTTTGCTAAAAACTCAGTAATATGCTCTACATCATTAATCATGCTTTGCTGCTTGATAATTAGGTGCTCAGTGATAGAGCGCACTTTTTTCTCGTGCTCTTTAATAGCCGCGTCACGACTAAACCACAAGGTTACTAAAATGACAGCAGCTACAGGCATGCAAATTAGCATAAGTAGTCGATAAAGCTGATGTTTTAATGATGCAGTAAAAATAATCGTATCCAAATAAATATAGGGTAAAACTCTGACCAATAATTCTACTATAAATAACCTTTAATGTACTAAGGTTATATCGCAAATATTAAATTTATTTTTATTGTATATAACTGAAATTTATTAATTAATTTTCGGGTAGAGTCATAATAATAAATTAATATTTTATACTTTTACTTAACCTATTTTAGGCAAAAAAAATGAAAATAACCAAAGTACTAACTGCTTATGCTACCCAAGATGGGGATGGTGTTAATATTCGTCGTATTCCAGGATTTGATGGTAAATATTTAGATCCATTTTTAATGATAGATGAGCTTAAATCTGACGATGAAAGTGATTATATTGGTGGCTTTCCTCCTCATCCTCATAGGGGGATCGAAACCTTTACCTATATTTTAAAAGGCGGGTTTGAACATCAAGACCAAATGGGTAACAAAAAGGCGATTCGTGCGGGTGACGTACAATGGATGAGTACCGGTAGCGGTGTTATGCACAGTGAAATGCCCCTTGCCGATGCTGAACAAGGCTTACATGGTTTTCAAATTTGGCTCAATATGCCAAGTGCTCAAAAAATGCGTGAGCCTCAATACCAAGATACCACAGAGCAACCAGTACCGAGTTTTACTAATCAACAAGGTGTTTCACTTAAAGCCTTAGCAGGTACATGGCAATTTGAATCACACCAATTGGCTGCAAGCTTACAAAATTTAGCTGCTAATGGTGCTATAGCTGATGTAGCTTTGCCTGCGGGTGAAGGGCTTAATTTACCGGCTTTAAAACAGCAAAAAGTAATGATTTATATTCATACAGGCTCATTAATATCTCAGACCGGTGACGTATTTAATGCGGGTAATTTGCTTATATTAGAACCATTGAGTGACATTGCATTGCAGGCAAAGAAAACGGCGGGGGTCCTTATTTTAGCAGGCGATCCACTTAACCAGCCAATTGCGCACATGGGACCTTTTGTAATGACCACCGAGGCTGAAATTCGCCAGGCTGTTAGCGATTATCAAAATGGTTTTTTTGGCTCATTGTCGTGATGAATCGATGCGGGAATGACTTTTAAGCAAGTAGCTTTAATAACCAAGTGTATTTTTTTATCGTGTTAGCATCACCTTTAGCAGACTCAACTACAGCGCCAGCTGCAAACGCACTGGCGAGCCCCACTTTTGTTGCTGCAAAGCGTTTGGCTCTGTATTTTATAGCTGCAAGATGCTGACGTTTTAGTTCTGATCGCATAACAACTTCTTTATCTAGCTGTTGCACGCGAGTGTTCGGTGAATTGATCAAATAATTGATTAACATAATTGTGTTTGCCTCATAATTTAAGCAGCTGCTTTAGACTATTTAGCGTTTTAGTAAAGCCAATTTTTTTGCTTAGATAAACGGCGTTTCGCCACAGCCAAACTAAGCATAAAATTTGTAGGCTGATCACCACTGCAATGCTCAGCCAGATAGAGCTAAACAGATCAAAGGTGGCAAAGCCTACAATACCTAAAAACCCCACCCACAGTAACACCAAGCCACTGGCAAAACATCCTAGTAGAATGGTGATCAGTGCTAAGGATCTTAGCGATAGCTTCCACTCTGCTATTGCCAGCTGATGTGTCAACTTTCCTTGTTGATGATAATCATCCTTGAGCTGCGCTGCATAGTCAGCAAGCTTAGCAACGTGATCTTGCCAGTCATCGGCGTGTTTTGCCGATGACGGCGAATCTGTCCCTTGTGATTCACTTGGTGTTGAGTGTTGGTTTTGCATTAGTATTACTTACGACGAAACAGTGCTGTAACTAACATACCAGCAGCAAACGCCAGACCCGCCGTTGCTAATGGGTTTTCTGATGCGAGTTGACGCGTTTTAGACGAACACTCTGCTAGTTTCTCACGAGCGGCTAACTGCTTTTCATTAAGCGTTTCAGCTGAGCTGCTTGCGCCTTTACGAACACCATTTTCAGCTACCGCCGCTTTACTTGATAATGCATCAACTGCGTCATGCGCTGCTGATGTCGCTTTATCTGTTAGCGGTGCTTCAATCTCTTGTTTTGCATCAATAGGAGTTTTGCTCTTCGTTGCCGTAGCCATAATCAATCCTTAATAGTTTTTTAAAAGTAATTATTTAGATGCAATGATTAAACCAGTCTTTAACCTGTTGTTTTATATGAATTGTATTTTATTTACGAATTTTGAGTGGGTTTATAACTGTAACTATTGCGACAACAGTTTGTAATTTTTACAAACTAGGACGTGTTGAGCATTCGAGATTGATTTTTTCTTTGTCCACTCGGTTACAAACCTCGCGACACGATTAAACCGCATCTAGTTTGAACAGACTCTAATTCACAAAGGTCAGCAGGGCTCAAATAAATTGTAATTATTCACTGTTTATTCATTAAGCAAATAATGCCAACAAGCTAATAAAAAGAACGATAAAAAATTTTTTACTGGCTGATAAGATTTTTTATTAAACAATTCAACCGCTTTAATCGGAGCCTTATTTTTTCAGGCTTCGCGGGGTGCTAAAGCTGGGTGACTTACTTGACAAAAAGGCTTGTCAAGCCCTAAACTGGAGCACTGTGGTAAAAAGTGGTGTTTAGTGGATCAAACTGGATCGGGTTAATCAAAAAGTTGATTAAAATAAATTTACAATAGGCTTTTTATGTTTCGTGGCGCAAGTTCACTGAGTTTGGATGATAAAGGACGTTTTGCGGTACCGACAAAGTACCGAGATACGCTATTGTCTGAAGATCAGGGAACGGTAATTTGCACCGTTGCACTCAATGAGCCTTGCCTTTGGTTATACCCTCTTGCTGAATGGTTAGAAATAGAAAGCCGTTTAGCAAAAATATCCAATATGAATCCCAGAGCACGACGGATGCAACGTATGTTGTTAGGTAATGCGACAGAGTATCAGCTTGATAAAAACGGTCGAATTTTGTTGGCGCCTTCATTGCGCTCACATGCAGAACTTGGCAAAAAAATTATGCTGGTGGGTTTAATGAATAAATTTGAAATTTGGGATGAGGCGCGTTGGCACGAGCAAATGCGCCAAGACACTGAGCTTGAAAGGCTCGGTGATTTTGAACCGAATGACGATTTAGATAACTTCACCCTCTAGCAGCAAAATAAAAGGCAAATAACAGCTAATGACAGCGCAATTTGAACACGTATCCGTATTAATGGACGAAACCATAGATGCACTTGCAATTAAGCCAGACGGCATATACATGGATGGTACCTTTGGACGTGGCGGACATTCAGGGCAAATATTAGCGCGCTTAGGTGAAAGCGGTCGTTTGCAGGCCATTGACCAAGATCCACAAGCGATAAAGTCTGCTGAAAAGTTTGCTGATGATCCACGTTTTTCAATTGCTCATTCTCGTTTTTCAAAGTTATACGAGGTAGCTGAGCAAAACGATCTTATTGGTCAGGTTGATGGCATTTTACTTGATATTGGTGTGTCTTCACCGCAGCTAGATGACGCAGCGCGTGGCTTTAGCTTTATGAAAGATGGTCCGCTCGATATGAGAATGGATCCAAGTACAGGTCGCAGCGCAGCGCAGTGGTTAGCTGAGGCTGAATTAGATGACATTACTCATGTGATCAAAAAGCTAGGTGAAGAAAAATTTGGTAAGCGCATTGCGCACAAAATTTTAGAAGTGCGTGAACACACGCCAATCACTACTACTAAGCAGCTCGCTGATTTAGTCGATGAAGCCGTACCGGTGAAAGATAAGTTTAAACACCCTGCAACGCGGACTTTTCAGGCTATTCGTATTTATATCAATAGCGAATTAGAGGAAATTCAAACGGCATTACAAGCGGCGATTAAAGTTCTTAAGCCGGGTGGTCGCTTAGTGGTTATTTCGTTTCATTCTTTAGAAGATCGCATTGTTAAACAATTTATTAAAAAACAGAGTAAGGGAGAAGCGATACCCAGAGGTCTGCCTTTAACCGACGCACAAATAAATAAAAATCTGACGTTAAAAGCAGTGGGTAAAGCTATTAAACCAAGTGCTGATGAAGTGGCGCGTAATCCACGCTCTCGCAGCTCAGTGCTAAGGATCGCACAGAGGTTGGGATGAGTAAAAAAGCGAGCTATCGCCAACCCAATTTATTTCTTGAAATAATTAAAGGCCTAGGTGCGAACAAGATCACCTTGGCCTTGTTGGTTGTGATATTCGCATCAAGCTTGAGTGTGGTGCAAGTAACTCATCTCTCTCGAGCGCAATTAATTGAGCAAGATTCGTTGCTTCAAGAGCGTGACGAATTGGATTTAGAATGGCGTTATTTTTTAGTGGAAGAAGAGTTTTATTCACAACATGCGCGCATTGAAGAAGTGGCAACGTCACAACTCGAAATGAAGCGGCCAACCAGCCAAGATGAGCAGGTAATTATATTACAATGAGAATGCGAGGCAAAAAACCAGTCAATAACCTAATAGCATGGCGCTTTATTTTAGTGTGCGCGGTGATTTTTTTAGTGTTTGTGACCTTGGTATCGCGTGCTGCGTACTTGCAAGTAATTGAACCTGATAAAGCGCGCTCTGAAAGCGATAAACGTACGGTACGGATTGAAAAACTGCATGTGCAACGCGGGATGATTTTCGATCGTAACGGTAAAGAGCTTGCCGTTAGTGTGCCTGTGGTAAGCGTGTATGCGGATCCTAAAGCCCTGCATAAATCACTGGTTAGTAAAGTACTTAGGCAAGCACGCAAAAACGGTGAAGATCAGCAAACGCTTCGTGAAAATGTTGCTGAGTTAAATAAGCGTACCGCCCTGTATTATAAAAATGATTTACGCTGGCGTGAATTGGCTGATGTGTTGCGCATTGAGCCTAGTAAAATTAACACGCGATTACTTGATGATCCTACTCGTCGCTTTGTGTATTTAAAACGCCAAGTGACTCCCGCTGTGGCTAATTACATCGGTGATTTACGCCTACCTGGTATTCATTTATTGGATGAATCAAAACGTTATTACCCTGCTGGTGAAGTAAGCGCACATGTTATTGGGTTTACCAATATTGATGGTAAAGGCATTGAGGGCATAGAAAAGCTTTATGAAAACGCGTTAACCGGTGAAGAAGGTCGCCGTACCATTCGCAAAGATGCGCAAGGGCGTGAAGTTGAAGTGCTTGATGAACGCGAGCGAGTAGAGCCTGAAAGCATTCAACTAAGTATTGATCAGCGAATTCAAGCCATTGCCTATAAAGCAGTTAAATCAGCGGTATTAACTTATAAAGCGACCTCAGGTTCTGCCATGGTAGTAGATGTTAAAACCGGTGAAGTCTTGGCCATGGTCAATAGCCCATCATTTAATCCTAACAACTTAAGCGGGGCGGCTCCTCATAAACGTCGTAACCGCGCTATTACCGATTTGTTTGAACCCGGCTCAACTGTTAAGCCTCTAGCCATTTTAGCTGGATTAGACTACGGCACAATCCAACCGGATGACAAAGTTGATACCTACCCAGGCTGGATGCGCTTAGGGGGCAGCTTAGTACAAGATACCCGTAATCATGGCGAAATGACGCTGCGCGAAATTTTAAAATACTCCAGTAATATGGGAGTAACCAAAATAAGCCAAACAGTACCCAAAGAGTACTTTGTGGGCCTGTATCAAAAAGTGGGGTTTGGCAGTGATAGTGGTACTGGCATGGTAGGCGAAAGTAGTGGCTTATTTTACCCTAATCGCCGTTGGTCAGATCATGAAATTGCAGCGCTCTCGTTTGGTTACAATATTGCCGTGAGTACCGCGCAAATGGCACGTTTTTACGCCATGTTAGGGGCAGGCGGGGTTAATCGTCCGCTTACTGTACTAAAACAAGATTCTATACCTGAAGGTGAGCGTGTCTTTCAACAAGAAGATGTTGAAGCCGTTGTACACATGATGGAAAGCGTATTTGAAGAAGGCGGTACCGCACGCCGCGTTAAAGTGGATGGTTACCGCGCTGCTGGTAAAACAGGCACCTCTAAAAAAGCCGCCGCAGGGGGCTATGGTGACGAATATGTAGGTTATTTTGCGGGCATTGCTCCTGCGAGTAACCCGCGATTAGCCGTTGTGGTATTAATCAACGAGCCCGGTGGAGATGTTTATTATGGCGGCGCAACAGCAGGTCCAGCGTTTGCAGAAATAATCTCTAATTCATTAAGAATTTTAAACGTTGCCCCAGACAAAGACTCGGTGGCATACGTGAAGGGCAAAGATGATGGTGCGTGATTTACACACAATTTTAAAACATTTAGAAATAGATGCAGCACGTTTAATGGTAAACGAGCTGCGTTTAGATAGCCGCGATGTAAAACCAGGTGATGTGTTTGTGGCGATAAAAGGGCACCAGTTAGATGGTGGGCACTTTATTAGTAAAGCAATTGAAAATGGTGCCAGTGCAATTATTGCCGACAGACTGTGTGAATTTGAAAGTGATTTTGAGCCGCTTTATTTAGTCTCAGAATTGAATAAGAAACTGCCTGTATTGGCGAGTCAATTTTACCAACAACCGAGCAAGCACTTAGATTTAGTTGGCGTAACGGGCACCAATGGTAAATCGACTACCACAGCAATGATTGCTCATTTAGCGCAATTTTGTCATACCCAAGCCGCTATTATTGGTACCTTAGGTTACGGCCATCCAGATAACTTAACACCACTGCAAAATACTACGCCTTCAGCAGTCGATTTACAGCGTATTTTAAGCGACTTAAAAAATGAGCAACACCAATTGGTTGCTATGGAAGTGTCATCGCATGGTTTGGTACAGCACCGTGTTGATCAATGCTATTTTAAAGCCGCAGTGTTTACTAACTTGTCGCGCGATCACTTAGATTACCATGGCGATATGCAAAGCTACGGTGATGCTAAATTGATGCTGTTTCGTGATTTTGATGCTGATCATGTCATTCTTAATCAAGATGACAGACAAGCAGAACAATGGATTGAAAAATACAGCTTTAATAGTCTTATTTGTTATGGCCGTAAAAACTTAGCCCCTAAAAATTCACAGTTTGTATATTTTTCAGATGTTCAGTATTCAGCAACCGGTATTTCGGCGCAATTAACTACTAGCTGGGGTGATGTTGCCATAAAATCACCGCTGTTTGGTGAATTTAACCTTTATAATCTAACGGCTGCGTTAGCAACGCTATTAGCGCTAGGCTATCCATTAACACAGTTAGTAGCAGGATGTGAGTATTTACAGCCGGTAGCCGGCAGGATGCAAGCATTTACAGCGCCAAGTATGCCTACTTGCGTTGTTGATTACGCGCATACGCCAGATGCGTTGGCTTTAGCGTTACAAGCGCTGCAGCAACATGTACCAGGTGGAGTTAGTTGTGTGTTTGGTTGTGGCGGCGACAGAGATAAAGGAAAGCGTGTACTAATGGCACAAGCTGCTGAGCAGTTTGCAGACAAAGTGATCATTACCAGTGATAACCCACGCTCTGAAGACCCTAAGGTAATTATTAATGATGTAGCTGCGGGATTAGAGCATCCAGAAAACGCTCATTTAGAGGCCGATCGCGGTGCCGCGATACAATTTGCTATAGATAACGCAAAAGCCGGTGAGGTTATTTTAATTGCCGGTAAAGGGCATGAAGACTATCAAATTATAGGCGATACACGCATCGATTTTTGCGACCGCCAATTTGTACAACAACAATTAAAAAAAGCAGTAAGAGGGTCTCAAGCATGATCCCAATGGATTTTGATTGGCTAGCTAATGTGCTAGCAACCGATTATCAAGGTGATAATCGCAAGGTGATAAATATAAACACCGATACCCGTACTTTGTGTGATGGTGAAGTGTTTTTGGCGCTTAAGGGCCCAAATTTTGATGGCCATAAATTTATTGAACAAGCAAAACAAAAAGGCGCTATAGGCGTGATTGTCGATCACGCTGTTGATACCGATATTGCTCAATTTGTAGTTGCCGATACCCGTATTGCATTAGGCACAATTGGTACAGCAGTGATGGCGCAAGTTGCACCTAAAACTATCGCTATTACTGGCAGTGTAGGTAAAACAACAGTTAAAGAAATGTGTGCCGCTATTTTATCAAGTAAAGGGGATGTATTAGCCACTAAAGGTAATTTTAACAACGACATTGGCGTACCGTTAACTTTACTCAGATTAGAGCCACAACATCGCTTTGCGGTTATTGAATTAGGCGCTAACCACATAGGTGAAATTGCGTACACCACCGCGATGACCAAACCGGATGTAGCTGTGGTATGTAATGTTGCTGCTGCCCACTTGGAAGGCTTTGGTAGCCTGCAAGGTGTGGCACAAGCAAAAGGTGAAATTTACGACGGATTAAAAGAGGATGGTATCGCCATCGTCAATTGCGATAGTGACTTTAGTCAATATTGGCTTGATAAGTTAGCAACGCGCAATATTAAATGTTTTTCGAGTAGTGAAAAGCTCGATATTTGGGCTGAAGACATCAGCCTAGATGCACAAGCTCGCGCAAGCTTTACTTTGTGCACCAAGCAACACAGTGTGCCGGTTAAGTTAGCACTGCCAGGTAAACATAATATTAGTAACGCGCTTATTGCTGCGGCGTTAACAAGTGAGTTTGACGTGTCACTTGAGGACATTGCCAGCGCGTTAGCGACCATGGGTGAAGTTAAAGGACGGGTTAACCTAATTGAAGCCAGTGATTCACTCACCATTATCGATGATACATACAATGCCAACGTAAAGTCGGTGAAAGCTGCGATTGATTTACTTAGTGATATTCAAGGTCATCGTATTTTGGCACTCGGTGATATGGGTGAACTTGGCGAAGATGCCCGTAAATATCATCAAGAAGTCGGTGAATACGCATTAGCGCAAGGCATTGATGAGTTATTTACACTCGGAGTATTAAGTAAATGTGCCAGTGATGTATTTGGGCTGCCAAATCGCCATTTCTCTAATCGTGAGCAAATGCTGCAGCAAATTCAAAACAGCATTAGCAAAGTAGATAAAAAAATTACCCTTGTCGTGAAAGGATCACGCAGTTCTCGCATGGAGCTTTTAGTAACCGATTTAGTTAATGGCCAGCAACAAGCCATCAATGGAGTATCATCATGTTAGTTTGGCTGGCTGAGTATTTAACTCAATATTATAGTGGCTTTAATGTTTTTTCGTATTTAACCCTGCGTGCCATTTTAGGTATTTTAACCGCATTGATGATGTCGTTGTATTTTGGTCCTAAGTTAATTCGTGCGTTGCAACGCATGCAAATAGGGCAAACAGTACGTGATGATGGTCCGCAATCGCACCTATCTAAATCGGGTACCCCGACCATGGGTGGCTTACTTATTTTAGGAGCTATTTTTACCAGCACATTATTATGGGCAGACTTGTCTAATAAATACGTATGGGCCACTTTATTTGTAATTGGCTCATTAGGTATTGTGGGCTTTATTGATGATTACCGTAAGGTGATCCGCAAAGATCCAAAAGGACTTATTGCAAAGTGGAAATACTTTTGGCAATCGGTAATTGCACTGGTTGTAGCCACTGCGCTTTACATGAGCAGCACACAAGCGACAGAAACATCTCTTGTTGTGCCATTTTTTAAAGATGTACTGCCACAGCTGGGGCTGTTTTATATCGTGATCACCTACTTTGCGTTGGTGGGCACGTCAAACGCGGTTAATTTAACCGACGGTCTAGACGGTTTAGCCATTGTACCTACTATTTTAGTGGCTGCAGCACTGGCCATTATTGCTTACTTAACGGGTAATATTAATTTTTCGGCTTATTTGCATATTCCGCATTTACCACTGGCGAGTGAGTTGGTTGTGGTATGTACCGCTATTGTAGGGGCTGGGTTAGGTTTTTTATGGTTTAACACGTATCCGGCGCAAGTATTTATGGGCGATGTAGGCTCATTAGCACTGGGTGGTGCATTGGGGATTATTGCCGTGCTTGTTCGCCAAGAGCTGTTACTGATTATTATGGGGGGCGTGTTTGTAATGGAAGCGCTATCGGTAATTTTACAAGTTGGCTCTTACAAATTACGTGGGCAACGCATTTTTAGAATGGCGCCTATTCATCACCATTACGAACTTAAAGGTTGGCCGGAGCCACGCGTTATTGTGCGCTTTTGGATAATTTCTATTGTGCTGGTACTCGCTGGCCTTGCGACATTAAAGATCCGATAAATGCAGTATTTAAACGAGATAAAAAATAAACACATAACAGTGCTCGGACTCGGTGTAACCGGTCTGGGCATTGTGCGTTTTTTATTATCTCAATCAATACAGCCTTATGTGGTCGATAGCAGAGAGAATCCGCCAGGTGTTGATTGGCTCAATCAGCACGCACCTCAATTAAAAACTCACTTTGGTGACTTAGAAAATGCGGCGCTCAGTGCTTGCGATATGATTATTATTAGTCCTGGGCTGAGCTTAAAAACACCAGCAATTGTTAAGGCAATTAACGCAGGCGTTAAAGTGATTGGTGATGTTGAGTTATTTGCGCGCATTAATAGCAAACCAGTCGTTGCTGTAACCGGCTCTAATGGTAAATCAACCGTAGTAACACTTGCCTACGAAGTATTAAAAACCGCAGGTTACAAGGTGGCACTCGGTGGCAACATTGGCACAGCGGTACTGGATTTGCTTGACGGTGACTTTGATGTATTTGTATTAGAGCTATCGAGTTTTCAGCTTGATACCACACGCAGCCTAAAAACCACCAGTGCAACCGTGCTTAATATTTCAGAAGATCATCTCGATCGTTATGATAGTTACCAAGCCTATATAGATTCAAAATTAAGTATTTATAACGGTGCTGAACACTTAGTGATTAATGCTGACGATAAGCAAACACACCCTGTGAGTCGCACGTTAGCACCACAACTGAGTTTTGGTGAAACACAAGGCAATTACCACTTAGCACAGCACAATAACGAAGCGCACTTTATGGTAAAGGACGAAGCTTATTTACCAGTAAGTGCTTTAGCCGTTGTGGGTAAGCATAACTATTTAAATACGTTGGCAGTGATGGCATTACTCAGCCCATTTGCAATTACTAAGGCGCACTACAAAACCGCATTATCTCAATTTAATGGCTTAGCGCACCGTTGTCAGTTTGTGGGTGAGTTTAATGGCGTTAAATACTTTAACGACTCTAAAGCCACCAACGTAGGCGCAACAGTGGCGGCAATAGATAGTTTAACGGGTAAGCACGAAAACCTAGTGGTGATTGCTGGTGGTGATGCTAAAGGTGCTGATTTAGAGGTGTTAAAGCCTTATATTGAAAAGCATGTAAAAGCGCTGATTTGTTTTGGTAAAGATGCCAAAGATTTAGTGGCACTCAGTGCTAAAGGTCATTTAACCAATAATATGTCTGAGGCTGTGGCGCTTGCAAAGCAATTAAGTAAATCGGGCGATACCGTTTTACTCGCACCTGCCTGTGCCAGCATTGATATGTATAACAATTATATGCAACGCGGCGATGATTTTGTGCAATGTGTATTGCAGGGGCAGTCATGATTGCTTTTGCGGATATTAAAGAGGCTCTCACCCCTAAACCTTCAGCGCAGCTTTATGATGTGCCACTGCTTTATTGCATGCTAATGCTGATTGGTGTGGGCTTTGTGATGGTAACCAGTGCCTCAATGCCGACAGCCGATAGACTGTTTGGTAATATTTATCATTTTACTATCCGCCATGGCATTTTTTTAGGGCTATCGTTTTGTTTATTTTGCATTAGTACTCAAGTACCTATGTCGTGGTGGAAAAAAGCTAACCCCTATTTATTACTAATCGGTTTAGTACTGTTATTAGTGGTACTTATTGTAGGACGTGAAGTCAATGGTTCAACCCGCTGGATACCCGTAGGACCGTTTAATATTCAAGCCTCGGAGCTAGCTAAGTTGTTCTTCTTTAGTTATATCGCAGGCTACTTAGTACGTAAGCGCAATGAAGTTCAAGAAAACATAAAAGGCTTTGCTAAACCCATAGCGGTATTTGCAGTTTATGCAGCACTTATTTTAATGCAGCCCGATTTAGGGACTGTGGTGGTGATGTTTGTTACTACGGTTGGTTTGTTGTTTTTAGCCGGTGCCAAGCTTTGGCAGTTTTTTGCACTTATTTTAACCGGTATTGCGCTAGTGGTTGGGCTTATTGTGTTAGAGCCATATCGTATGGCGCGTGTGGTTGGCTTTTTAGAACCTTGGGATGACCCTTTTGGCAAAGGCTACCAATTAGTGCAATCACTAATGGCTTATAGTCAAGGCGATTGGTTTGGCCAAGGCCTAGGAAACAGCGTACAAAAATTACAATATTTACCAGAAGCGCACACCGACTTTATTTTTGCTGTTATTGCTGAAGAGTTAGGTTTTATGGGGGTGCTGAGCATTTTAATGGTACTGGGTACTTTAGTATTTAGAGCTTTACTCATTGGCCAAAACGCGCTTAAAAACGGCAAAGAATATGAAGGCTACTTAGCCTTAGCAATTGGTATTTGGTTTGCGTTTCAAACCATGGTGAATGTGGGCGCCAGTGCCGGTATTTTACCAACCAAAGGATTAACCTTGCCGTTTATTTCTTATGGTGGCTCAAGTTTATTAATGATGACCATAGCAACCGGTATTTTATTACGTGTAGATTTTGAGACCAAGATGGCAACGAAACAAGCCACGTCAGGTGGAGCTAAGCGATGAGTAAAAAAATAGTCGTTGTAGCAGGGGGCACAGGTGGACATATTTTTCCAGGGATTGCCGTTGCTGATTATCTCAAACAGCAAGGTTGGCAAGTTAGCTGGATAGGCACCCCAGATAGAATGGAAGCCAGTGTCGTGCCCAAGCACAACATAGAAATTGATTTTATTGATGTAAAAGGCGTGCGAGGGAATGGTTTAAAACGCCTTATTAAAGCGCCATTCATGGTTATTAATGCAATATTGCAAGCGCGTAAGGTATTAAAACAACAACGCCCTGACGTCGTTTTAGCAATGGGGGGGTATGTAACTGGCCCAACAGGTATTGCGGCAAAAAGCCTAGGTATTCCTTTGGTGATTCACGAACAAAATGCCGTAGCAGGCATGAGTAATAGGTGGTTGGCTAAATGTGCTAATCGCGTGTTAGCGGCTTTCCCCAGTGCTTTTGCCAGTGGAAAGGCTGAGCTGGTGGGTAACCCTGTGCGTCAGAGTGTGGTTGATATACCTAAGCGGGAAGTATCAAGCCCAATCAATATGCTTGTTGTGGGTGGCTCGTTAGGTGCGCAAGTACTCAACCAAACACTGCCAGAAGCATTTAAGCGCTTGAATGATACTTGTGCCATTAATATTTGGCATCAAACCGGTAAAGGGCACCTTGCTAGTGTAAGTGAAAGTTACCAGCAGCAACAAATGGGCAATGAGCAAGTGACCGTTGCTGAATTTATTGATGATATGGATACTGCTTATAGCTGGGCAGATATTGTGATTTGTCGTGCGGGTGCGCTTACGGTAAGTGAAATTGCCGCAGCGGGTAAAATGGCGGTATTTGTGCCGTTTCCACACGCGGTTGATGATCATCAAACAGCCAATGCACAGTATTTAGTAATGGCAGAGGGGGCGTTATTAATGCCACAGGGGCAATTTAATAAGCGCAGTATTGTTGAACTTTTAAGCCCCTATTTAGCCGAACCTTTATTAATAACTAAAATGGCTGGCAAAGCAAAACAGCAGGCTATTTTAGATGCCACAGCAAGCGTAGCGATGCACTGTGAGCAAGTAACAAATAAGAGAACATAAGTGAAACAGACATTAGCAAAAGAAAAATATACACGCCCAGCGATGCGCCGCATTGAAACTATTCACTTTGTAGGAATAGGCGGTGCAGGCATGGGCGGCATTGCAGAAGTACTTGCTTTTGAAGGTTACCGTATTACCGGTTCAGATATAGCTCACAGCGCAATGACTGAGCGTTTAATTAAAGCCGGTGCTGAAGTATTTATTGGCCATCATGAAAATAACGTAAAAGACGCCAATGTGGTGGTGGTTTCAAGTGCAATAGATAAAACAAATCCTGAAATTCAAGCCGCGCAAGCTGCGCGTATTCCGGTGGTTCGTCGTGCAGAAATGTTAGCTGAACTGATGCGCTTTCGCCACGGTATTGCCATTGCGGGCACCCATGGTAAAACGACCACAACCAGCTTAATTGCGAGCATTTATGCACAAGCCGGGCTCGATCCAACCTTTATTATTGGTGGTTTGCTTAACAGTGCTGGCAGCAATGCTAAGGTAGGTAAAAGTGACTTTTTAATCGCCGAAGCAGATGAAAGCGATGCCTCATTTTTGCACTTACAGCCTATGGTGTCGGTGATCACTAATATTGAAGAAGATCACATGGAAACCTACGGCGGTAGTTTAGAAAAAATGAAAGATACTTATGTTGAATTCATTCATAACCTGCCGTTTTACGGGTTAGCGGTGGTGTGTATTGATTCAGACGTTGCTGCTGAATTGATCCCCCGTTTTGGTCGTCCGGTGATCACTTATGGTGAGTCACACGAGGCTGATTATCGAATGAGCGACTTTAGCCAAACAGCGAACACATGCCAATTTACGGTGACTAATAAACAAGGTGAGAGTTTAACCGCCAAGCTGAATATGCCGGGTAAACATAATGCCCTTAATGCAACCGCAGCGATTGCCGTGGCTAAAGATCAAAATATTGCGAATCATGCAATTTTAGCGGCTTTAGATACTTTTGAAGGTATTGGCCGTCGTTTTCAGCACTACGGTGAATTTGAAAATGAACGCGGCAGCGTGATGCTTGTTGATGACTATGGTCATCACCCGTCAGAAGTGGCTGCTACCATCACCGCAGCACGGGAAGGCTGGCCTGATAAGCGTTTAGTGATGGTGTATCAGCCGCACCGTTATACGCGTACTCGCGATTTATACGAAGATTTTGTTAAGGTATTGGCTGAGGTTGATCAGCTTTTATTACTCGATGTTTACAGTGCTGGCGAAGAGCCGATTGTTGGCGCTGATAGTAAGAGTTTATGCCGTAGTTTGCGCCAGCGTGGCAAAGAGCCATTACATGTAGCCTCAAGCTCAGAGCTTGCGGGTGTACTTGCCAACTGCCTACAAAATAACGACCTAGTGCTCACACAAGGTGCGGGTAACATAGGTCAGCTAGTTAAAAATTTAGCAGCCACGAATATGTCGATAGAAAAATTAAAGCAAGGTGAAGTATGACGCAGGTAAATTCCCAGTTTGGTAAAGTAGCGGTGCTGCTAGGTGGAAACTCAGCAGAGCGCGACGTGTCATTAAAATCTGGTCAAGCGGTATTAAATGCGCTCTTAGACGTTGGCATTGATGCGATAGCGTTTGATCCACAAAATCGTTCGTTATGGGAATTAAAGTCGTTAAACGTTGATCGCGTTTTTATTGCTTTGCATGGTCGTGGTGGTGAAGACGGCACGGTACAAGGTGCTCTAGAATTTATGAACCTGCCGTATACCGGCAGTAATGTTCTGGGTTCGGCACTGGCAATGGATAAAATTCGTTGTAAGCATTTGTTTAAATCGGCAGGCTTAAGCACCGCACCTTATGCCGTGGTTGATGCTAAAAAAGGCTTTGATGCCAATGCCATTATGGCGCAATTTAAAAAGGTAATGGTTAAGCCATCGCACGAGGGCTCCAGTATCGGTATGGCGCAAGCAAGCTCTGCAGAAGAACTTGAAGATGCGCTCACTAATGCATTTAAGTTCGACAGCCAAGTATTGGTAGAGCAGTGGATCACGGGTCGTGAATTTACCATTACGGTCTTGGGTGATGAAGTACAACCTGTGATTGAAATGAGCACCCCAAACGGATTTTATGACTACCAAGCTAAATATCAGTCAAGTAGTACGCAATATCATTGCCCTGCTGATTTATCACCATCGGATACTCAAAAATTACAAGCGATGGCGCTTGATGCGTTTGATTTAGTAGGTGCAAGTGGCTGGGGACGAGTCGATGCGATGCAAGATGAACAAGGACATTTTTACTTACTAGAAGTGAATACCGTACCAGGCATGACAGAAAAATCATTGGTGCCAATGGCAGCAAAAGCCAACGGGGCAAGTTTTGAGCAATTAGTTGTTCGCATTTTGGAGCAAACCCTTTAATATGCATCCCTTTTTAGAGAAAGCACAGCAACTAAAACAGCAACTTAACTGGTCGCTGATTTTTGGAGTGAGTTTTTTTCTAGCGGTGGTGATAGGGTTAATTGAAATAACCAGTGGGGTTTCGCACTGGTTAGTTGAAAATAAAGATGCACAAATTAAGCATTTAACGGTGCTGGGGAACCCTAAGTACACCGATGAAAAAGCAATAACAGCGGCAATAAAAAAAGCAGATTTAAGCAGTTTTTTTGAGCTAAACGTAAAGCAAGTTCAGCATTTAGTACAAGAGCTGCCTTGGGTTGCAACGGTATCGGTAAGAAAGCAATGGCCTGATACCATTCAAGTTTACGTGGTAGAACATCAAGCGGTTGCTCACTGGAATAGTGACTTGCTGATTAATCAAAGCGGTGACGCGTTTGAAGCAAAAAGTGATAAATTAAGTGCCACTTTACCCCAACTATATGGGCCAGAGGGCAGTGAAAAAGAAGCATGGGTAGCGTTTAAACAGTTTGATGAAATGCTCAAAGTCAATGCATTAACGCTCACTAGCCTTGCGCTATCTGAGCGGTTTTCGTGGCAACTTTGGTTAGATAACGGTGTGCGTTTAAATTTAGGACGCAAAGATAAAGCCAAACGTGTACAACGTTTTATAGACGTTTATTCACGTATAGAAAAACGTGCTGATGCACAGATAGATGCAATTGATTTACGCTACGATACCGGCCTTGCAGTGAGCTATAAGCCACTGCAAGAACAGCAATTATAATAAAGAGTAAGGCATGACTAAGTCAGCAGAAAGAAACCTAGTGATTGGATTAGACGTTGGCACTTCTAAAGTAGTGGCCACGGTAGGTGAAATCACCACAGATAACAAGCTCAGCATTGTTGGCGTGGGGAGCCAAGTATCTCATGGAATGGATAAAGGCGGTGTTAACGATTTAAATTTAGTGTCTGAGTCTATTCGCCGCGCTATAGATGAAGCCGAATTGATGGCTGATTGTCGTATTAGCTCGGTTTATTTGGGTATTTCTGGCAAGCATATTCAGTGTCAGAACGAAAGCGGTGTTGTGGCTATTAATAACACCGAAGTAACCGATGAAGACATTGAAAATGTAATACACATTGCTCGTTCAGTGCCAATTTCAGCTGAACGCAAAATGTTGCATGCTTTGCCGCAAGAGTACAGCATTGACATGCAAGAGGGGATTAAAAACCCACTCGGC
This sequence comes from Pseudoalteromonas sp. MER144-MNA-CIBAN-0113, assembly GCF_040308965.1. NCBI lineage: Bacteria > Pseudomonadati > Pseudomonadota > Gammaproteobacteria > Alteromonadales > Pseudoalteromonadaceae > Pseudoalteromonas > Pseudoalteromonas sp. MER144-MNA-CIBAN-0113. The sequence goes on along the minus strand of NZ_JBEOOG010000015.1, from coordinate 34,736 downwards.
ATGAGCGGTGTGCGCATGGAAGCACGCGCGCACATTATTACCTGCTCCAACGACATGGCTAAAAATATAGAAAAATGTGTTGAACGTTGCGGGCTTGAAGTTGACCAACTTATATTCACAGCGCTTGCTTCGTGTTATTCCGTACTGACGGATGACGAAAAAGAGTTAGGTGTTGCGGTGCTTGATATTGGTGGTGGTACTATGGATATCACTATTTATATTAATGGTGCGCTGCGTCATTCGGCGGTTATTCCGGTGGCAGGTAACCAAGTAACCGGTGATATTGCAAAAATATTTCGTACACCTATATCACATGCTGAGTCACTCAAAGTACAATATGCCTGTGCAAGTAGCCAAATGGCGAGCAGCGAAGATACGATTGAAGTGCCAAGCGTAGGTGGGCGGCCAGCAAGACTGATGTCTAGGCACACGTTATCAGAAGTGGTTGAGCCACGTTTTAGAGAATTATTTGAACTGGCGATGGAAGAAATTCGTCGTTCAGGATTAGAAGACCAAATTGCAGCAGGTCTCGTCATTACTGGCGGAACTGCTAAAATGACTGGCGCAATGGAAGTGGCTGAAGATATTTTTCAGATGCCAGTAAGAATAGGTAAACCAATTGGTGTAGTAGGTTTAACTGATTATGTTGATGATCCATCGTACGCAACCGCTGTAGGTTTGTTACAATACGGGCGTACTATGCAGTCGATGAATGCACAAAAGTCGAAAGCGGATGATAATAATAATTGGTGGAACCGCATCACAAAATGGTTTCAAGGCGAGTTTTAGTACTCAAGTCGGAGAGTAAATATGTTTGATATAATGGAACAACACAGCGAAGAAGCTGTAATAAAAGTAATCGGTGTTGGTGGCGGCGGCGGTAACGCAGTTGAGCACATGGTAAAACAACAAATAGAAGGTGTTCGTTTTATTGCAGCGAATACGGATGCACAAGCATTACGTAATTCAGCCGCTGATGTAACGGTACAATTAGGTACGCAAATAACCTCTGGGTTAGGTGCGGGTGCAAACCCTGAAGTAGGCCGTCAGTCGGCTGAAGAAGACGCAGAAACGATTCGTGCCAGCCTTGAAGGCGCCGATATGGTATTTATAGCGGCAGGTATGGGCGGCGGTACAGGGACCGGAGCAGCGCCAGTCGTGGCTAAAATTGCTAAAGAGCTGGGCATTCTAACCGTGGCAGTTGTAACGCGTCCATTTGATTTTGAAGGTAAAAAACGTGCTGCTGCTGCAGAGCAGGGGATTAGCGAATTGTCTGAAATCGTGGACTCGTTAATTACTATTCCAAATAACAAATTACTAAAAGTATTAGGTAAAGGGACAACTTTACTGGATGCGTTTGCTAAAGCAAATGACGTATTATTTGGTGCGGTACAGGGTATTGCTGAGCTAATCACACGCTCGGGTCTAATTAACGTGGATTTCGCCGACGTACGTACTGTTATGTCTGCAATGGGTACAGCCATGATGGGGACTGCATCTGCCTCGGGTCCTGATCGTGCACAAGAAGCAGCAGAAGCGGCTATTTCAAGCCCATTACTAGAAGACGTTGATTTAACCGGTGCTAAAGGTATCTTGGTTAATATTACTGCCGGCATGGATATCGCGATTGAAGAATTTGAAATCGTAGGTAATCACGTTAAGGCGCTAGCGTCTGAAAACGCAACGGTGGTTGTGGGTGCGGTAATTGACCCTGAAATGACAGACGAGCTACGTGTAACGGTTGTTGCAACTGGCTTAGGCGGCGATCGTCGTCCACAGTTTGGTATTGTAGATAATGGCTTTAAAAAAGCATCAGGTTCTGATGTAGCCAGTTCAAGCACGCAAACAAGCAGCAGCATGTATGTTCCTAGCTTTGCAAGCCAAGGCGCAAGTACAGAAGAGCCTGCAACGACTACGCAAACAGAATCAAAAGAGCAAAGCACATCGACGAGCTCTTCAAGTTCTTCAGCGAATACGTCGTCAAGCAGTGCTAAGAAAACAGATAAATCTGAAGGTGGCGATTATTTCGACATCCCTGCTTTTTTACGTAAACAAGCAGATTAATAAAAAACAGTACTTTTGTGCGAAATGTGAACGAATATTGTAGTTATACCGTATTTATGCTACACTCCGCCGTCTAACTGTAATATATACTAAAGTGAGCGAACCTATGATTAAACAGCGTACGATTGCACAAGTAGTCAAAGCCATAGGAATTGGACTTCATAAAGGTGAGAAGGTCACAATAACTCTCCGACCTGCGAGCGCAAATACTGGGATTGTATTTCGTCGTGTCGACCTTAATCCGGTTGTTGATTTTGAAACAACACCTGAAGCCGTTGGTGATACGCAATTGTGTACCTGTTTAATTAACAAAGATGGTGTTCGCTTATCGACTACTGAGCACTTAATTGCGGCGGTTGCGGCAATGGGAATCGACAATTTAATTGTTGAACTTGATAGCTCAGAAGTACCAATAATGGATGGTAGTGCATTGCCATTCATTTATTTATTACAAAAAGGCGGCATTGAAGAGCAAAATGTTGCAAAACGCTTTATTCGTATTAAAGAAAAAGTACGTATTGAAGAAGGTGATAAATGGGCCGAAGTAGAACCTTACGACGGATTCCACATCGATTTCGAAATTGCCTTCGATCACCCTGCAATCAATGAAAGCCGCCAACGTGTTGGTTTAGATATTACGGCACAAAGCTTTACTGAAGAGATAAGCCGTGCGCGTACTTTTGGCTTTATGAAAGACATTGAATACATGCATGCGAACAACCTAGCACTAGGTGGCAGCATGGATAGCGCAGTGGTACTTGATGAATTTAAAGTTTTAAATCCGAACGGTTTGCGTTACGCAGACGAGTTCGTCAAGCATAAGATTCTAGACTGTGTAGGTGACATGTTTATGACAGGTCACAACCTTTTAGGCAAAGTAACCGCATTTAAATCAGGTCATGATTTAAATAATAAGTTACTACGCAAAATTATGGCAACTGAGTCAGCATGGGAGTGGGCAACCTTTGAAACGCCTGTGACGATGCCTGCACCCGGCCTTGAGCTAGCTAACGCCTAATTAGTTAATCACTTATATACAGTTATAAAAAATGACGCTTATTAGCGTCATTTTTTTGTTTGTTAATTAGCTAAACAGCTAAATTACACTCAGGCTTTTATTATCAAAGTCCTAATATAGTTTGCAACTGTTTAAGCTGGGTTACCTGATATGTTGGTTTAATTCCCTCAGGCAAGTTCACGCCAGGATGTTGCAGCCAACAAGTGTCAATTCCCACATTTTGACCGCCAAGAATATCACTGCTAGCGGTATCACCGACCATTAAAATTTGCTCTTTCGGTGGATTACCCATTAAGTTAAAGGTGTGCTCAAATATCTCTTTTGCAGGTTTAGCAATGCCGACTTGCTCAGAAATAACCAACCAGTCAAACATATCTTGCAGCCCTGTATGCGCTAGGCGACGTGCTTGTAACTGAGAAAAACCATTGGTAATAATGCCCAGCTTGGCATGGGGTTTAAGGGCATTTAATAATTCAACGGCGCCGGGTAAAGGCATACAAATTTCGGCCATTGCTGATAAAAAATCATCATTGAGCTGTTGAGCTGGCACATCTAGTTTATTTGCCAGTTCGCTAAAACGAGTTACTTGTAAGTGACTTGAGGTGATCTCGTTGTTTTGATAAGCAATCCATAATGACTTATTGGTGTTTTGATAATGGGCATAATCTGCCTCGGTAAAATCCATGTCATAGGTTGCTAGCATGTTTTTAAGGCCAGCAAAGGCATTAAAGCTAAATAAGGTTTCGTCGGCATCAAATAATACGTAGTTATACTTCATTAAAACATCCGTTATTGATTATATAGAGTGGGATTAAGAAAAGGCGCCATGGCGAGTGTCAGCGCTTGAGTATAGGTACTTTCTCGTGTTGCATGATGATCAGTTAACAAGCCAATAGCACCCCCTTGCTGTTTAATATTGGTGGTATTAAAGGCTTTATCCATCACGTCACCAAGCTCTTCACCTTGAAGCAATGCTTTATAAAACACAGTGGGCAGGGGTAAGTTACTGCTTCGGCCTGTAACTTGCTGTGCGCCATTATCAATAACTACATAGGCAAAGGTTGCCGCACCATAACTAAATTGCGCTGCACCACCTTCCATCGCCACATAGTAGTCTGCCTGATAGTGGTTTTTACAGTAATTAACGCGATTTTGTGCCCCTAAGCAGGTTTGCTCTTCACCTAAGGGTTGATCGGGTACCTCTGAGGGCGCGTGAACACCACTACATTCGATTACACGCTCAGGAAAATACATCGCAAAAATATGTTTAGCGGGATTGATTTTTACTGGGTTTTTAGACCCAACAATAATTTTAATTGATTGCGACATATTAAACTCGTCATACTTAAAATCAGCAGTGTACGTGAGTTAGGGTTCACAAAAAAGAGTCTAAATAGGAATTTCAGGCGGGGCTAACTTTGCTAAGGCGCGTTTTTTCAAAATAATATCTTTTATTAGAGGCGTGAGCACCAGTTCCATCGCGAGACCCATTTTACCACCGGGCACCACTAAGGTGTTTATACGCGACATAAAACTGCCTTCAATCATCCGCAAATAATACGGAAAATCAACATCATCAATCCCCCTAAAGCGAATCACAACAAAGCTTTCATCAAGGGAGGGGATATCTTTAGCGCTAAATGGGTTGGAAGTATCAACGGTGGGGACTCGCTGAAAGTTAATATGGGTACGAGAAAATTGCGGCGTTATATGATTAATGTAGTCATCCATACTGCGCACAATAGAGTCCATGACTTTTTCACGAGAGTGGCCGCGTTCTGAGGTGTCGCGAATGAGCTTTTGGATCCATTCAAGGTTAATAATAGGCACCATGCCTATGAGTAAATCAACATGTTTAGCAACATCATGATCTTCATCAACTACACCGCCATGTAGACCCTCGTAAAACATCAGATCTGTATTTTGCTCAAGCTCTTGCCATGGGGTAAATGTCCCAGGTAACTGGTTATAAGGCACGGCTTCATCAAAGGTGTGTAAATAACGACGAAGTTTTCCTTCGCCGGTTTCACCGTATTTAGTAAATAAGTCTTCTAAGGCGCCAAAGTCGTTAGCTTCTCGGCCAAAATAGCTAATGTGTTTACTTTCTTGCTGTGCTTCACGAATTTTTTTGTCCATTTCAGGGCGTGTATAACGATGAAAGCTATCACCTTCGATAAATGCCGCATTGATATCAAGGCTACGGAAAATATGCTTCACGGCGTTAGTGGTGGTCGTTGTGCCCGCTCCAGATGAACCGGTGATTGCAATAATAGGGTGTTTAGCTGACATGTTTGTTCTCTTTTTTATGACCCGTTAGTTATAAAGAGTTGACTGACTTAGGTCAAGTGACGTCATCAGTAAATAACGTTATCATGAGGTGCTTAAAATTAAAACGAGAGAAAGCATGAAACTGATTAAACCATTGTTAGGGCTTATAGCTATAAATGCTTTAACGCTAGATATTGCTCAGGCAAGTATGCCTAAAAGCCAAATTTTGCTCGCCGATTTAAATACTCCGCATGGTATACGTGTAAGCATTGTTAGTGATAAAACGAGCTATAACAATCAACCCCATTTAACCGACACCGGCCTATACTATACCCGAGAAATAATCAGTAATGACCAGAGTCAAACAGATATTGCGCTTTACAGCTTATCATCAAAACAAACGTCTATGATCACTAATACGCCACAAAGTGAATACTCGCCCACTTTAACACCGGATGGGCAGCACTTATCGGCGATTGTCGTTGAAGACGATGGTAAACAAAAGCTATGGCAATATCCGTTGGCGCCCGAGTTGGCTGCAAGTCGTATTTTTGATTGGATTGAACCTGTAGGCTATCACGCTTGGGGAAGTAACAACGATTTAGTGATGTTTATTTTAGGCGAACCACACACGCTGCAATATACCTCGGTTGCTGCGGCAAAAGGTGAGGTGGTAGCAAGCGATATTGGTCGCACGCTTATTTATAATAAAGCGCAGGCTGAGTTTTTATTTAGCCATAGTAAACACGGGCAGCATCACCTAGCGCGTTTTGATCCACAAACTAAGCAAGTTACCGATATACTTAGACTGCCAAACCAAGTACAAGATTTCATCTTAAAAGATGAAAATACCATTGCTTACGCAATTAAAAACCGTGTTTACCAGCGTAAATTAACACGCGGCTCTGCTATATCGCAGTGGCTTGATTTAAGCCAATATTGCGATACTGAAATAAGCCGGTTGAGTTATAAAAATCAGCAATTAGCTTTTGTGTGTAGTGAATAAATAAATTTCGGACTTTCACTCATGCATGAGTTAGTCTAGGGTCTGTTGACCTTTGCGGATTACAATTTGTTCAAACTAGGGGCGGTTTAATCGCGGCGCGAGGTTTGTAACCTAGTGGGCTAAGTCAAAACTGAGCAACAAAGAGTAAATCGCCCCTAGGCAGAACCCGAAGGGCAGTGCCTGTTTGGCATTGATGCTGCGTTATCGCCTATTTATGGGGAATAACCACATCACATATGCTTTACCTTGGCTAAATACCAAACAGACTGCTGCAAATTTAACTTTGAAAGGTCAACAGACCCTAACCCCCTATTAAATAAAAAGGAAAGTGACGTGGCATTTAGTGCAGACGAGTTAACCGAGCAGCTGATCAAACTAGAGTGTAGAAGTAACTTTAAAATAAAAAACATAGCTGAGTATATGCTAGTAAACTCTAAAGAGGCGTTTTATACCCATGCTGAAGCAGGTAAAGGTAAAATTGTGATCCGCCCGGCATTTGAAGTGTTTAGCGATGACTTTACTGATATTGATGGGGTTGTGCGTACTCAAGGCTATTTTCATAGCAGTGAAATGACCCGTTTTCCTACCCGTATTTATAAAAGTACGCAGCCTATTCATTATGGTGTCGCTTTTAAAATTAACTCTGAACAAGCGGCAAAAGAGTTTATAGCTAAGCTAACGATGATTATTGGCGGTTAATAGAGTGGTGCAGGGCTAAAGGCAAAAGGTGCAAGATAAAATCTTTAACCCTTAACCTTTAACCTTTAACCTTTAACCCTTAACCTTTGTCTTTAATTACTACCTCTAAAAGCGCAGCGCCTCTTAACCTCTTTGTGAATAAATTTTTTAAGATCTTATTACACAAAGAGAAGACAATGAGAAGTAAATGAGAAAACATCAGCCATTAGCCCGAGTTTGAGGTTTTCGGCCCGTTACTCGTCGCCCGCAGCCCGCCATCCTTTAAACTTTAACTTATTTGCTATTTAAAAAGCTATTGACTGATTTCAGTTCACGGTTTTTAAGTGCAATACAGTCATTGGTGCTCTCTGCAAGTTTACTTAACGTACGCGCATAACCGGGTACAGCTTCCAGTTTAGCGTCAAAGAAACTTTGCGTTGTAGCTAAACTGTCAGCGTCACAGCTGGCGGTAGTAAAGTAAGGTAAGTTTGGCACAAAAAATGGTGGCAAGCTTGCTGTTACTTTATCGTAGTTGTTATAAATCCAATCAATAAACAGTGCTTGGCGTTCATCGGTGTAACTTTGACCCGATAAAATAGTACGCATATCAGAAGCCGTTACTTCGTCTGTTAAGCTATACGCCAGTACCGCTTTTTGTAGTTCAGGTTTACCAAAGTAACCCATTGCTGCCAGCATATTGGTACGCACTTGTGGATCTTTGGTGGTTTTAAAGGTTGTCATAAACTGATCTAGCAACGCCTTATCCCCATGAAAAGCCGCAAGACGTAAATAAGTACCTGCTAAATAAGGGTCTACCTTTTGTGGATCGTTTAAGTAAGCTTGTGTTTGCTGTTTGGCTTTATTGATCACATTTTTATCTTCACCATCAAACCCTAAGCGTGATACCACCGCGGCACGAAGTTGAGCTACTGCGCCATCTTCGCCCATTTTTGCTTCTAGGCCATATTTTTTAGCGGCAGGCATCACCGCATTTTGAATAAACGTAGGCCATAAATCTTTATTGCTATCGTCTTTAAAAGTACGCTGCTGTGACGCTAAATAACCTAAAGCAGTATTAGCAACACGCGGATGACTATCGCTGGCAAATACTTCAAGCGTTTGCATTAATTTAGCCGCTGAAATGACACCGGCATCAAGTAGGGCATCTGTTGCCGATAATAGGGCTAAGCGTTCACGGTCGTTTAATACCCTAGCTGCATTATCTATTAACGCATTAAATTGCGCATCATCCATTACCCAACGGTAATAACCTAGCGCGCCTTGATCTGGATAAATCCATTCTGGTTCAAAGTCTAATGCTAGCGTTTGGCTTTGTTTATTTAATAATACATTGGCTGTTTGTACTTTATCGCCAGCACCATATTTAATCGCAACCGGTACATTCCACAGTTGAGCAGGAGCTTCAACACCGGCATTGGCAAAACGACTTTGCGAAATCGTAATGCTCTTACCTTGCTGCTTAACGTTAATTAGCGGGAATGACGACTGTTCAATAAACGATTTTAAAACGCTCGCTACATCTTTATTTGAAGCCTTACCAAGTGCTTCCCATAAGTCGGCAGCTTCTGCATTTTTATAAGAGAACTCTTTTAAGTAGTTCTGAATACCAGCTTGAAATGCCTCTTCGCCAATCCAGTTTTCAACCATCGCCAGTACTGAGCTGCCTTTGCTGTAGGCAAGGCCTAAACCATCCATAATATCGGCTTCGGTTTTAATTGGTTTGCGAATTGGCTTAGTGCTTAAACGTGCATCTAACGCCATTACGTTGTTTTGTGGTAAATCTAGGTGTGATTCAAACTCAGGATTAAGCTGCTTAGTAATTTTTGCCGCCATCCAGCTTGCAAACGCCTCATTTAACCATAAGTCGTTCCACCACTTCATAGTCACTAAGTTACCGTACCATTGATGAGCTAATTCATGGGCAATAATAGAGACATTACGTTGTTTTTTACTACGCGTTGCAGCTTCTAAATCAACCAGAAGAATATCTTCGCGGTAAGTCACTAAGCCTGAATTTTCCATAGCGCCAAACGGAAACTCTGGAACAGCCACTGAATCTAGCTTTTTATATACATAAGGAATACCAAAGTACTCTTCAAGTGCGCCCAGTACTTTAGGCATGTTCTCTTTTGCATATTGCGCTAAATGAATTTTACCTTGTGGGGTGATCACACGCCCAGGAATAGGCATGCCTTTAATTTCTAGCTCTTCAAATGGACCTACAGCCATAGCCACTAAGTAAGATGGAATTGGTGGCGTTTTATCAAAGTAATGGGTGGTCATATCGCCATTCACCGTCGTTTTTAGCTCAGGTGTATTTGAATACACTTTTTGTGAGGTGGGGGCGGTAATGGTTAACTGAAACGGAATTTTATAGCTTGGTTCGTCAAACACCGGAAATGCACGTCGCGCATCACTCATTTCAAATTGCGTGAACAAGTACGGAACGCCTTGATCTAGGGTTTTATATAACCCCACACTCTGGCGGTTATAAGGCGCTGAAAAATCTATTTTTAAGGTGTATTTACCTGGCTGAATTTGCTCTTCACAGCTAAATTTAACCTTACCTGTTTTAAGCATTTCGCTGTTTAAATCACAGTTTTGCTCGCCTAGTAGTTGCACCATTTTAGTTGCATAATCAACACCATTGAGCTCAATGTAGTGTGTTGGTTTGAGCACTTCTAAGCTGATCTCGGTCATTCCTGTAAAGGTATTCTGACTTGGGTCGAGCGTTAAAGCGACTTTTTGTGAACTTGGCTTTGCGAGTTTTTCAATGACGAATTCGTTAGCGTGAGCAGCATTCATCGCAAGCGCAACGCTCACGGTTAAGAGGCTTTTTAAAAACATAGTTATCCCTAGATTTTTTGTTGTTAGAAACAGTCATATAGACGGCACTTCATCCTAACAGCTTTTTTTACTAGAGTAAGCGCAGATCGCTAAGGAAAAGAGTAACAAAGTTTGTCAGTGGCTATCTCGGGCTAAAAACCGCTGCCAATGAATGTGCGAATTGATAACCCGGATCTGTTGTAGCACCTTATTTAACAAGGCTATATCGTTAAAGTTATCATGAGGGTAATCATTAAAGCCCATTAAGTAATTAAAGCAGTCTTTGTTGCCTGCTTGCAGGGCATAAATACGAATTTGCTGTTCAAAGTTAAGCCGTAAACTACTAATGGCGGTTTTCATACCGAGTTGATCCACCGAAGGAATTGCACATTTTTGCAAATATCCTGCGCGTTCACCCTCTCCAGAAAACCATATGCGCACTTTTTCGCTATAGCGCCCTGTTTTAGCAGGAAGATCGAACATTAAACGGGAGTGATTTTGTGCTTTTACATAAGCTAAATAGTCATTAAACCCAGCGCTAATAAGGGCGTGATGAACAGGCACTAAACGTGGCTTAATTTTACCGTGGGTATGAAAACTAAAACAGAGAATATTATTTTTAAGTATTAGGTCATCAAGAGTTAAGCAGCCAATTTCATCACTGTAAGCGCCACTGTAATAAGCAATTAAGGGCAGCCAGAAATGCCAGTGTTTAGCTTGTTCGCGGGCAAGCCGTGTATCACTATAAATATATCCGTTATAGAGCGTATGCAGCTCCATAGCTGAAAATGGACGACGACCAAGATGGGTTTTCAACGTATTACCTTGACAGTTTTTATTATTTTTATACCCCAACTAACCGTTGCTGTTAGTTGGGATAATGTCAGCGAACTAACGCCTAAAACTTATTCGCTTAGCGCGCGAGCTAAACCAACCGGTTCAATTTCTACACACACCTGATCGTCATTCCAATTTAAACCCACTAATGCATCATCAGATTTTAGGTCTTCAACCCAATCATCTAAGAATTCATCTAGGTTGATTTCTACTGGACTGTAGTCTTGCCACTCTTCTTTACATTGTGCTTGTGCTGCGTCTTGTGATTCCCACAGTAAAAGTACATCGGTGTCGTCAAACTGATTTGACTCACATACAACAAAGCCACCATCATCGGCACCCAGTGCCCAGATCTGCTCACTAACACGTACTTTTTCTACAAAGCTAACTAGTTGTGATTCAATTTCGATATCGCTCATGTATCCACCTTTTAAAATTTAAGTCGAGGGTTGGTATTTTTAGCCGCTTGACGCGGACTAAACGCCTCATGAAACTTAACTAATTGCGGCTGCGCGCTAAAATCAGTGAGTTCACGAAAGCATATCCAATCAAGTAAGCAGTATAAACTGATGTTGAGGCATTCACAGCTTTTAAATTCATCATCGCATAAATGATCATTTAAATAGTGTAATGTTTGCGCAACTCGCTCATTTTGCAGATTAAAAAATAGTTTATCAGCTTGCGTGTCAAATCCAGAACGTTGGCATAACAGTAATTCAACGAATGAATCATTGCAGGCATTGATGCTAGTTAAAAAATGCTCTTGAGGCCATGTAAGTGGGGGTTGCTTAGTTTTTTCAAGTAAATAACGCAGTATGGTATTTGAATCACTTAAGGTAAGCGTGTCATCGACCAATATAGGGATTTTGGCTGCTGGATTTTTTGTGACCACCAACGGCCGATCGTCTTTAGAAAAAATATCGAGATTTATAAACTCAAGCGCACAGTTATTTTGTTCTGCCCAGATTCTAACGCGGCGAACATAAGGGGAAGGAATAGAGCCAAATAGTTGCATAATGGGCTTTTGCCAACTCCACATAAATAAAAAGCCGCTGATGCGGCTTTATTAATAAATCGATTTACTTACTCTGAGCGGCTGGTTACTTCTAATAAATGGTAACCAAACTGTGTTTGTACAGGGCCTTGTACTTGATTTAGCGGCGCTGAAAATACCACCTTGTCAAATTCAGGCACCATCATACCTGGGCCAAACTCACCTAATGCACCACCATCTTGACCTGATGGACAATTAGAGTGCAGTTTAGCGAGTTCTGCAAAGTCTTCACCTTGCTCAATTTTATCTTTAAGGTCTAAACATTGTGCTTCACTGTCTACGAGTATGTGCCTTGCACTTGCAACTGCCATAAGTTCTCCTACCTGTAAGTTTAGTTTTTTAAATTTGATAGCAACATCTTAGTAAGGTTAAACTGAAAACACAAAGTTAAAATGCACTTTTGATTGCGCTTTCTAGTTTTGCTGAATCCGGTGCTACGCGGCTGTTAAAACGCATAATCGTTTTGCGATCGGCCGATACCACGTATTTATAGAAGTTCCAGTTTGGTGAACTGGTTTGGGCGTTTAAATGCTTGAAAATAGGGTTTGCGTCACTACCACGTACTGCGCTGGTGGCCAGCATAGGGAAGGTAACACCATAATTTACATAACACACTTTTGCGGTATCTTTTTCATCATTCTCTTCTTGAAAAAAATCATCTGATGGAAAGCCTAATACCACCAAGCCTTCGTCTTTGTATTTATTATAAAGCGCTTCTAAACCTTCAAATTGCGGCGTAAAACCGCAGTTACTCGCAGTGTTAACAATTAAAAGAGGCTGGTTCTTAAAATCACATAAGTTAATGGTTTCAGTTGAGCGCAACTTTCTAAGTGAAACATTCGTGAAGTCATTGCAGGTGTTTGCATCTAATGAAGGGGCGGGCGAGTCTGCGGCATATGTATTTAGCGAAACACAACTTAACGCGAGGGTTAAACCAAGTATTATTTTTTTTATCATGCTATTACCTTAAGTGCGTTTTTAGAGTATTTATGTAACTTATCATACGCTACTATAGGCTAAATTGATCAATTTTACTTTATTTTCTATGACTATACGTTTAGCAAAACCTGATGATTTAACTGCCATTGTTGCTATTTACAATGAAACTATCCCTAGTCGAATGGTCACCGCCGATACCGAAGAGGTGACCGTCGCTGATAAACAACCTTGGTTTGATAGCCATACTGCTCAACGCCCTATTTTTGTTTACTGTGAGAACAACCAAGTATTAGCGTGGCTTAGTTATAAATCGTTTTATGGTCGCCCAGCTTACGATGGCACCGTTGAGTTAAGCATTTACATTACGGCAGCAGCCCAAGGAAAAGGGTTGGGTAAAAAGCTGATGCAATTTGCACAACAACAAGCCAAGCAGCTTAATATAGAAGTATTACTTGGGTTTATTTTTAGTCACAACGAACCGAGCATTAAATTATTTAAGCATTTTGATTTTGCAGTATGGGGAGAGCTGCCTAACGTAGCAAGAATGGACAATCAGCTGTACAGCCTGACTATTTTTGGTAAGCATTTAACCTAGTACCATAACAAAAGGCAGCAAAATTCACTTTTACGTAGGTGATTACGCTAAACCAAAAATTCTAGACTATGCTGAAAAGGTGTTTAATTAACTCTTTAAAGTGTGTCTAAATGGCGAGAAAAATACTTATTATTGATAGCAGTAGCATGATTGCTATGCGCTTAAAAGTGTTATTAGAACTAATTGGCTGCCAAGTTGAATTAGTCCACTTTGCTATGTTTGATGAAAATACAGACATAGACATTTATGACTTACTGGTATTTTCTCAAGGCGTGCCAACCGATGTTGTATCGATAGTTGTTGAAAAAGCGACTTATCAATCATTTTTGTTATTAGCGCCAAAAGCAGAATCAGGGGAGTTGCTTAGCGCATTCTCCAAATTAAATGACTTGATACCCAATGCCACCATTATCTACCCCTTCTTTTCCAATAAAGAAATAACGTCTTTAATTGAGGCCTTATTAGAGATAGGTCCAGATCACATTTTTAAACTACCGACAATTTTACTCGTTGATCATGTTAATGAGCGATTAGAGTCACTTAAAAGTAGCCTTTATGGCGCTCATATTGAGGTATACACCGCAACAAACCATGATGAAGCAATTAATATTGCCAAGCTCAGGAGTATTGATATTTTAATCAGTGACTTTAGCTTACAACCGGGTTCTGGTTTAGAGATATTTTCGAGTTTAAAAAAAATACAACCGCATAGTCGTTGCTTGTTAGTAACCTCACGCCCTGAACAGTCTATGTTAGAAGCCATTCGCCAAGGTGTTGAAGATGTTTTAATCAAGCCTTTAAATGACAATGTGTTACTACAGGCTGTACATAAATTATGGCAAACCGAGCTGCTAAAACGTCACAATGCTGAGCTAGTAGAAAGATTACAAGAAACAGTTGATGTGCTGATTGAAAAAGACAGCTTACTGCAGGTCATTTTTAAAAATACCCCCGATCCTATTTTATTATTTGAACGCAAAGGCAAGATAGTCGAGGCCAATGATGCCTGCTTAAAATTATTTAATTTAAAGTTTAAAAAGCTCATTGCTCACTCGTTATTTCATTTTTTAGATGATGACTCGGTGCAGGCAATAAAAGATAAAATCTCTACATTAAACAGTAATCGTCAGTTTAGTTGTGACTTACACATTGTAAATAAAGACGGAAGTAAAATTCCGCTAGTTGGATCATTTAATGAAATAGACCACCATGGCGAAATAGCGTTAGCGGTTATTTTTAAAAATGTTAGTCATTTAAAACAAAAAGAAGATCTATTGTTGGAAGCCAAAGATCTTTTAGAAGAGCAAGTAAGGGCACGTACTTCACAGCTTGAGCATGCGAAAAATATTGCCGAAGCGGCTAATCTAAGTAAATCAGAGTTTTTGGCAAATATGTCACATGAGCTAAGAACCCCTATGCACTCTATATTGAGCTTTTCACGTTTTGGTATTAGCAAGTTACAAGAGGGTGATTTTAGCAAAGATAAACTTTTGAAGTATTTAACTCGTATTGAGTCAAGTGGGCAAAGACTACTATCGTTACTTAATAATTTACTCGACCTTTCTAAATTAGATGTTGGTAAATTTCCATTCAACCCACGGGCTTATGATTTAGCGACTATTGTTAAAACCAGTATTGATGATGTTGCCGGTATTGCTATTGAAAAAGATATAAATATTGTTTTTAGCTCTGATAACGCGCCGATTGTTGCACAGTGCGATGAAGAGCAAATAAATCAGGTTTTGAGAAATGTATTGAGTAATGCACTCAAATTTAGTGAAGAGCACAGTACTGTTGAAGTTGTCATGCAAAGAGACGATGACAATGCAAACATTGCAGTGATAGATAGCGGTATAGGAATACCTGAAGAGGAACTTGAAACTGTTTTTCAAAAATTTGTGCAAAGTAGCAAAACAAATAGTGGCGCAGGGGGGACAGGATTAGGACTTACGCTGTGCCGTGAATTTGTTTCTTTACATCAAGGAACTATAAAAGCCTGTAATAACGAACTTGGTGGGGCAACCATTAGCATTCAGGTTCCTTTGGAAATAAACCTCGATGAATATTTAGCCGATGAGCAATTAGTGAAAAATAGTAGCTAATAACCGAATTGTTTTAATGAACACGATTTATATGGACGAAAAATTATGGCTTTAACTAAAATTCTTGCAGTCGACGATGAACCATTTAACCTCGAAATAATAGAAGAAATCCTAGAGGAATTAGATTTTGAACTTAAGCTGGCTTCGAGTGGCCCGGAATGCTTGAGCATGGTTGAAGAGTATATGCCGCAGGTTATCTTACTTGATGTAAGCATGCCAAAAATGAATGGTTACGAAGTATGTAAAGAGCTCAAAGCCAACCCTAAAACACAAGATATTATAGTGATGTTTGTATCGGCAAGGGGGACCGTTGAGGAACGTATGGAAGGTTATTCAGTAGGTGCTGAAGACTATATTGTAAAACCGTTTGGGCACGATGAGCTTAAGCAAAAGCTGAATAAGTTAAATCAAGTATTAATAGAAAAACAACAGCTTGAAAAGCAAGTAAAAGAAGCAACCTCAACCGCTTTTAATGCTATGGCAAATAGCAGTGAAATGGGTCAGATAGTTAACTATATTGAAAATATCGGTTTTATCAACGATGTAGAGGAGTTAGGTAAGGCATTAGTGGAGTGCTTACAGACATTTGGTCTACAAAGTAATATTGAATTTAGATGTAACGACACCAAATCGCACTTTGCTTTAAACGGTGTGTGTTCGCCGATTGTGATTGAGTTATTTGAAATGCTTAAAAACAAAGGTAGGTTACATGAGTTTTCTCATCGTATTTTGGTTAATTACGAGTTTGTCAGTTTATTGATTTTGAATATGCCAGAACAAGATGAGCAGAAGCATGGGCGTATACGTGATCATATTTGTTTTATTGTAAGTGTAACCGAACAGCAGTTGCGCGCTATTACTACTAAGAAAATGTTGGTTTCGCAGCAAGAGCGATTAAACAAAGTGGCGAGTACTGTTCACAGTAAGTTTCATAGTTTAATTGGATTGCTTAACGACAGCCGGATAAATAACGAAAAAGTATTTAAACAACTTCAAGAGGAGTTAGAAGAGCGGATCCCAACCATGGGACTCGATGAAGACCAGGAAGTGTTTATCTACAAAAAAGTCGACGAAACGATTCAAAACTCGGTGGCACGTCAAGAATCTGTTGATCAGGTTAAAAAAGCGTTCGCAGAGATAGAGCAAGATCTCGCTTTATTGTTGAAAGGTTAAAGGTGCGGGCTACGGGCTGCGAGACGCGGGGTAAATTCCTTGCTACGATTAGATATATTAACTTGTAGCAGTGACTTTATGTCGCGTTTTTTAGGCAATAGGCTTACGCGTCTCTGGGGAGGCCTTTTTCAACAATCCGTATTAGCCGTGCTGTTTTGCGCAGCTTTTGTCTTTGTTTATCATGTTGCTGGGTAAGTGCCCATTCTATGTGCTCATTCACCATGTCACTGACCGTTTTGCGTTTATCTTCAAGTGCATGAATAATCGCTGGGCTAAAATCTGCGTTGCCTAAGCCAACCGCTATATTTCGTAACCAACGCTCATGGCCAATGCGCCGAATAGGGCTGCCCTCGGTATTTGTTAAAAAGGTAGTTTCATCCCAGGAAAATAACGCGAGTAAGTCTTTATTTTTTAATTGTGTACGGGGGTGGAAGTCTTGCTCGTCGGTAATTTGTCCATAGCGATTCCATGGGCACACTAACTGGCAATCATCGCAACCATAAATGCGGTTACCCATTAATGTTCTGTATTGCTCAGGAATAGCACCTTGATGCTCTATAGTTAAATACGAAATGCACTTACGCGCATCAACTACATAAGGTTCTACAATAGCACCAGTGGGGCAAAGGGTTATACAGGCAACACATTTACCACAACCTTCGAACGTGTTTTCATCATCAATAGGCAGTGGTAAATCTACAAATAACTCGCCTAAAAAAAACCAAGAACCAGCCTCTTTATTTATTAATAAAGAATGCTTTCCGCGCCAGCCTAATCCCGCTTTTTCAGCGAGTTGACGCTCAAGCACTGGCGCTGAATCAACAAAAGGCCTAAAGCTATAGTCACCTACCTGTTGTTCAATTTTTTTACCTAACTGTTTGATTCGGTTGCGCATCAACTTATGATAGTCACGGCCAAGGGCATATCGGCTGATATAGGCTTTCTCGTTATTTTTAAGGTTTTTGGCAAAGCCTGAATCTGGCGGCAGGTAATTCATTTTTACTGAAATAACTCGTTGCGTGCCAGGGACTAGCTCGCTAGGGCGGGCGCGTTTCATTCCATGTGTAGCCATGTAATCCATTGAACCATGATACCCTGCATCAAGCCAACGCTGAAGCTGTGCTTCATGCTTAGTTAAATCAATGTCAGTAATGCCCACTTCACTAAAGCCAAGTTGTTGGCCCCATAATTTTATTTGCTGGGCTAGCTGTTCATAGTTTGGTTTTACGTCGCTCACATACTTCACACAGTTAAATGACAAGCCGCGTAATTTAGCATAATCGCGGCTTGGGTAAAACTAGTCAGCCCTAGTCTACAAAACGCTTTAACTGTTGTTGGGTTTGTTGACTTAGTTTTTGTGATTGCTCAGAGTCATGCAATGCGGTGTCTATTTGTTGCTTTGCTTGTTCGCCAAGCGCCACAATTTGTTCAACCGATTCATGCGTTTGATTTTGTGTATCTTCAAGTAAATGAACTGCGTTAGCTATTTGCTGTAATTGCTGCTGATTATGCTCAAATTCATTGAGCATTTTTCCAAAACCTTCTGAGGTATCGTTGATTGCAGCTTGTGCGTTATTAGAGTGACTAATTAACTGCTCTGACTCTTTATTGGTTTCATTAACCAGCTCATTCATTTGGGTAATAAAATCACTAATTTGGCGGGTTGCATCACTTACTTTAACCGATAGGGTGCGAACTTCATCGGCAACCACGGCAAAACCTCGCCCCGCTTCACCAGCGCGTGCCGCTTCTATGGCTGCATTTAGTGCTAATAAGTTAGTTTGATCCGAAAACTCTTCAACCATTTTTAAAATACTGCGAATGTTTTCGCTGTTCTCTTTCAAGCCCGCAATCGTTTTAGAAAAACTACCCAGCATTTCATTAATAAGCCTTACCTGCTCAACTAGTTTTGATAGCTCACCAGCAGAGAGCTTTACAAAATTAAGGTGTTCATTATTGACCTGATGTACGCTATCAGTGTTGCTTACTATAGCCTGCAGGCTTTGGGTAATTTGATTACTGGCATTAATAATGGTGTGGCTTAAATTAATTTGCTGCTCACTCAATTGTTCAGTGTGTTGCATTGATTGCGTTACTTGGCTGTTACTCTGCACACTCTCTTGGGCGCTGGTATAGGTAGTGCTTAATAAACTATTTAAATGGGTAGTAAATTGATTGTATTGCTCACTTAAGTCTCTAAATTCATCAAACGTGAAATGGGGTAATTTGGCTGCTAAATTCGCATCTTGTTGATTAATATTAATGAGCGTATCGCGCATTGCTTTTACCGGGCGCACAATTAAAAAGCGCATATAAAAAATAGTAAAAATAAAGCCTGCAATAATAAGTAGCGCAAGTGCCCAAAATAAGCCAGTGCTTTGTTGGTTTTCGGTTAAACTACTGTGTAACCAAAATAATGTAAGAGCTTGAAATAAAAATACAAAACTTAAATTCCCCACTATTTTTCGGGTTAAAGTAAAAAAAAGAGTTTGTTCTAAAAAATTATAAATACGCATGTAGCTACTCATTAAATAGTGACCTACTAAATTATTGTTTTTATAGCATAAATGGCAATTAAATAATTAGTTATAGTTCATTTAATTGCGCTAAATAATGCTTAGTTCGTTCAGGGTCGTTAGTAAAAATACCATCAACACCACAGGCAAGCATCAGTTTAATATCTTCGACTTCATCTACGGTGTAAGCAAATACTTGTAAACCGCGCATTTTGGCATCGTCTACAAACGGTTTGTTCATAAAGTTTTTGTCAATATGAATGCTAAAGGCCTGTAAGTCTTGTGCAAACTTTGCATACTGCAATGGAATTGATGCAGTAAGTGCGCCAATTTTAAGCCACGGTAAACGGCTCTTTAGCCAGTGTAGTTGATGATGATTAAATGATGAAACTAAAATATTGTCAGCGGTTATTTTTTTGTTCGCAATGTTACTTTCAAGCACGGTTGCAAACTTTTCAAGTTCAAAGGTATGCTTTAGCTCTAAATTGAGTAAGGTTTGGTTATTATTCCAGTCTATTAATTGCTGCAAAGTAGGGACTTGTTCGCCATTTCCTGCATCAAACTGTTTAATTTGCTGGGCACTAAAGTCGCACACTTTGCCTTTGCCATTAGTGGTTCTATCGAGGTAGGTATCATGAATAATAACGTAATCATCAAGCGCGCTTTGTACATCAACCTCAATGCCATCTACATTCGCTTTTAACGCCGCTATAATGGCGCTTTGCGTATTTTCGGGGAAGTGTGTGCTTGCGCCTCTATGTGCAAATATTTTCATGGCTGCTTTTTCCGTGAAATTGACCAAGTTTCAAAGCACGCAGCACTAACAATCAGTGCGCCACCAATCAGGGTCATCACTGAGGGGCGTTCGTGCAGAATAATTATAGCCAGTATTGTGCCATAAAGGGGCTGTAAGCAAGAAATCAATCCAGCGGTTGCTGCTGATAAATGTTTTAAACTCGCTGC
Organism: Pseudoalteromonas sp. MER144-MNA-CIBAN-0113; assembly: GCF_040308965.1. NCBI lineage: Bacteria > Pseudomonadati > Pseudomonadota > Gammaproteobacteria > Alteromonadales > Pseudoalteromonadaceae > Pseudoalteromonas > Pseudoalteromonas sp. MER144-MNA-CIBAN-0113. Next base: position 14,676 of record NZ_JBEOOG010000015.1, on the reverse strand, counting down.
AAATAACGAATGCGGCATCGCAGTAAACACCACACCGGCAATAAGCAGCAATATTAAATCAGTATCATTAATTTCTGTTATGGGCACTTCAATAAAAGCACACAGCATCAGGCTTGCCACTAAGGTTTGGTAAAACATGGTTTGCGGTCCACCATACTCGCTAAAGTAGCGTTTATGGGTAATATTACGAATAGCAAAAAACAATGCTGATACCACCCCCGTCACAACGCCTAAAGTGATGTCATCGCCTAAATTAACGTTAGGGATCAATAAATAAATGCCAATAATCACCACTATAGCGCTTATTATATCTTTTGCTTTGGGCTTACTTTTATTAAATAGGGGTTCTAAAAATACCGTGATCACGGGATAGGTAAAAAAGGCTAACATGCCCACGGTAATTCCCGCCAATTGCATGCCTGCAAAGTAGGTTACCCAGTGAATACCTACGGCAACGCCTAATAAAATGGCAATCACATAATCTTTGGCGTGATGCAGCTTAATTGGTTTTTTTTGCAAAGTCAGTAGCACACAAATTGCCATCCCAGCGATAGCCGCGCGATAAGCGGTAATATCTAATGCATTCAAACCAATTAGCTTTGCGAATAAGGCGGTGCCGCCAAATAAAAGGACGGCAATGTGTAAGTAAATTAAGCTTTGTTGTTGGGACTGCACGAGATTTCCTTGTCACTTTTTTTGGCTATATTAGCATTGCTTTTACACTCAGAAGATGAAATTTTTAAAAGGCTTAATAATTAACATGCAATTATTTAGGGGATTAATTTTTTAAGTGTAATAGCGATTGTAAAATCAAAACTACGCGTTACTATTCTATTTATAATTATAAAAGTAATAAAAAGTGCTAAAAGCGCAGCTAAATGCACTAAAAGAGGCTCGAATGACCGCATTAATAGAAATTACCACGCAAGGAAGCACGGCTATCCTTACTATGAATACAGCAGAAAACCGCCATAATCCAACCTTTATAAACGAGTTTAATCAACACCTAGATACGATTGAGGCTAACGAGCATATTAAAGCGGTGTTGCTAACCTCAAGTAGCGATAAAAGCTGGTCATTGGGAATTGATTTACAGTGGATGGCAAGTTCAGATAACACGCCTGCAGTTATTGCCGATTTTATGAATTCGATAGGGCAGTTATTTAAACGTATAGTGACGTTTCCTATGCCTATCATTGCTGCATTAAACGGTCACACTTATGGTAATGGCTCGGTGTTGGCATGTGCCTGTGATTTTCGGTTTATGAAATCTGACAAAGGCTTCTTTTGTTTCCCCGAAGTTGATGTACTGGTACCGTTTGTACCGTCTATGTTTCCGATTATTAATAAAGCGATTAATCCGCAATTTTTTAACCGCTTAGCTATGACTGGCGAGCGTGTTGATGCGCATAAACTGCTACAACAAAATGTGGTAGAAGCGATTTTTGCTGATGAGCAAGCCTTGCAAGCGGGTGTGTTAGAGTTTGCGCAAAGCTTTAATAAAAATCGTTGGATATACGCTCAAAACAAAACCCAAATGAACAAACCAATACTCGATGTTATGGCTGCACAAGACTCGGCTTTTATTGAAAACATCAGCACGCTATTGTGGAAGAAACTACAGCAAAAGTAAGCTGTTTTTATAAAAGTGAGTAAGCATAACTACAGTTAATTTACTCACTTTCATGTGCATTAATTAAGTAGGTGTTAAGTGTTATTTAGCTACATTGCTACAAAATGCAAAAGCTAATAACGCTTTATTAAAAGTTTAATGGCTTTTACCTGTCTCATTTCGAGTATATGAGTTAAAATGCTTACATAACCAACTAACAAGATAGTGAATGTCAAACCAAGATCCAAATCTCAGTCGAGAACAAGAAAAGTACGAAAACCCAGTCCCTAGTCGTGAGTTTATACTTACTCACCTTCAAGAGCGTTCAAAACCTGCTAATTACACGCAACTATGCGAAGAACTCGCGGTCAACGATGAAGAACGACAAATAGCATTTAAGCGCCGACTTCGCGCCATGGAGCGCGACGGGCAATTGTATTTTAATAAATTTAAATGTTATGCCCTGATTGACGAAGCCGGTTTAACCAAAGGCAAAGTTGTCGGTCACAGAGACGGTTTTGGCTTTTTAGAAGTTGAAGGCGAGAGCAAAGACTGGTTTATTGCCAAGCATCAAATGAATATGGTGCTACACGGTGACATCGTTCTTGCGAAAGGCACTAAACGTGGTTCAGGCTCAAAATGCGATGCCCGTATTATTAAAGTGCTTACTAATGAGCGGGCGCCTATTGTTGGCCGCTATTTTGTTGAGCATGGTATTGCTGTTGTTGTAGCTGAAGATCCGCGCATTACCCAAGATATTATTATTTTACCGGGTAACGAAAAAGGCGCACGCCACAACCAAATGGTGCAAGTGCAAATAACTCAAAATCCAAGCCGCAATATGAATGCGGTAGGTAAAGTGATTGATGTACTGGGCGAGCATTTAGCGCCGGGTATGGAAATTAAAGTTGCGCTGCGTAATCACGATATTCCGCATGTGTGGCCAGAAGAGGTTGAACAGCAAGTTGCCCACTTAGGTGAATTTGTTGAAGAAGCCGATAAGCAAGGCCGTGTTGATTTACGCGGCTTACCGCTTGTGACCATAGATGGCGAAGACGCTCGCGACTTTGATGACGCTGTTTATTGTGAGCCTAAAAAATCAGGTGGCTGGCGTTTATGGGTAGCCATTGCCGATGTATCCCATTATGTAGGTATGAACACGCCGCTTAATAAAGAAGCGATAGAGCGCGGTAACTCAGTGTATTTCCCTGAGCAAGTTATTCCAATGCTGCCAAAAGTATTGTCTAACGGTTTGTGCTCGCTTAACCCTGAGGTTGATCGCTTGTGTATGGTTGCAGAAATGACCGTATCGCAAGAGGGTAAGCTGTCGGGCTATAAGTTTTACGAAGCACTAATGAATTCGCATGCTCGTTTAACCTACACCAAAGTAAATGCCATTTTACAAAATGACGAAAAGCTCCGTAAAGAATACGCAGCTGTAGTGCCACATTTAACTGACTTACAGCAAATGTACATGGCATTAAAAGCAGCACGCCAAGAGCGTGGTGCAATTGAATTTGAAACACTCGAAACCCGTTTTGTATTTAACGCACAGCGTAAAATAGAATCTATTGTGCCAGTTATTCGTAACGATGCGCACAAGCTGATTGAAGAATGTATGATTTTAGCCAATGTATCGGCGGCTAAATTACTTGAGAAACACGAAGCAAGTGCGTTATTTAGGGTGCATGATGAACCTGATAGCGAAAAACTGGGTAACTTTACTCAGTTTTTAACTGAGTTGGGTATTGAGAGCACGCTAAGCGATGAACCTACCCCGAAAGAAATCACTCATGTGTTGGCTCGCTTAGGGGACCGTCCTGAAGCTGAGCTTATTCAAACTATGCTACTGCGCTCAATGAAGCAAGCGGTATATCAGCCAGATAACATAGGTCACTTTGGTTTAGCATTATCGGCCTACGCACACTTTACCTCGCCAATTCGCCGTTACCCAGATTTAGTGGTACACCGTGCAATTAAAGCGGTATTAAAAGCGCAAGGTCAACAAACCTCAGGTGAATACGCTTACAGCGATGATGAAGTCGATCAACTTGGTGAGCAGTGTTCTACCACTGAGCGCCGTGCAGACGATGCCACCCGTGAAGTAGCTGATTGGCTAAAATGTGAATACATGCAAGATCATGTAGGCACGGAGTTTAACGGGGTTATTTCATCGGTTACTAATTTTGGTTTATTTATTCGTTTAGATGATTTGCAAATTGATGGATTAATTCATGTTACCAATTTAGGTGATGAATACTTCCAACATGATGCGGCTAAACATTGCTTGGTGGGTGAACACACACATACGGTTTATCGTTTAGGCGATAAAGTAACTGTACAAGTTGCCTCGGTAAGCTTAGATGATCGCCGAATTAACTTAACGCTTAAAGGCGATGTGGCTCAAGATCGTTATGCGCGTCGTCGTGCGCCAAAAAAGAATGCCCCAGCAAGCGTTCGCTCGCAACTTAAAGCCGGTAAAATACCGGGTAAAAAGTCAGCAAGCGACAGTAAAAAACCAAAAGGTGGAAAAAAGCCTGCAAGTAAAACTAAAGCAGCGGGTAAATCTAAAGTAACAGCGGATGACACCACCGCGAAGAAAAAAACCAAAAAGAAAGCGGTCAAAAAGCCTAAAAGACCAGGTAAAAATGCCCGTAAACGTAGTAGCCCAGGAGCAAACAATTCGTGAGTAATGAATTAATTTTTGGCTTTCACTCTGTTGAAGCAATTTTAGCAAAAGAGCCAGAGCGCTTTATAGAAATATACGCCCTTAAGGGACGTGATGATAAGCGTCTATCGCCTGTGATTGAGCAAGCGCGTCAGTTTGGTATTTCAGTACAGTTTATGCAACGAAAAGCGCTTGATAACAAAGCGAAAGATGAACAGCATCAAGGTATTATCGCCAACGTAAAAGCGGCGCGAGTGTTTAATGAGAAAGATCTCGATGAGATCATTGAACGTGAAGACACGCCATTTTTACTGGTACTTGATGGCATTACCGATCCGCATAATTTAGGTGCTTGCTTACGTAGCGCCGATGCAGCGGGTGTGCATGCGGTGATAGTTCCTAAAGACAAGTCAGCAAAGCTTAATGGCACAGCACGTAAAGTGGCCTGTGGTGCAGCAGAAACGGTACCGCTTATTCAGGTAACTAACCTTGCACGTACATTACGTGAAATAAAAGACGCGGGCGTTTGGGTTGTAGGTACTGCCGGTGAAACCGACACACATGTATTTGATGCCAGCTTAACAGGCCCAATGGCGATTGTGATGGGTGCTGAAGGTGAGGGCATGCGCCGCTTAACGCGTGAGCATTGTGATGTGCTCGTTAAAATCCCAATGGCAGGCACGGTTTCAAGTTTAAATGTATCGGTAGCAACCGGCATTTGCTTATTTGAAGTGTTACGCCAGCGCGCAGAAACAAATTAAGCCTATTAATTACATAGGCATTAAAAAGCCGAGATTGATTACATCAATCTCGGCTTTTTTGTACTTTTAAGTTAGCGCTTTATTAAAAGCTGTAAGAGTAACCCATTTGTACTGAGCGTGGCTTACCAGGTTGAATACCGCCATTTGCGCGGTTAGCAATGTAGGTTTTATCAAACAGGTTATCAACGCTTAGGTATACTTTTTGATTTTCATCAATTAAGTACTTAGCAGCTAAATCCCATACAACACGGCTATCAATCGCATTTAAGCCTGAGTCAGAAAGGTCAGCATGTGCATCCGATACGTAACGTATTTGGCTATTAACAACAAAGTTATTCACTTCGGCACCAAATGATAAAGCAACTTGGTTTTCTGGTACGTAAGGCATTGCATCGCCTTTTTCTACAGAGCCCCAAATTTCTGAATCAAATGTGTTTTTAAACTCTGAATCAGTGTAGGTGTAAGTCAGTTTAACTGGGAACGCAACCGATGCAGTATTAAACGTACGACCAGCGCTAAATTCAAAGCCTGATACTTCTACTTCACCGTAGTTGTATTGGTCGCCAATGTTGTCATCGCTACAACCTACCGCAGCAGTACAGTTACCATGCATATTGTCGTAATCTGAGAAGAACGCAATCACTTCACCGTTAAAGCCGCTTGCATTAAAACGAGAACCAAATTCAATATTGACGCTTTCTTCTTCGTCTTGGTCGGCATTACCCGGTGCTGCAGGGGCGTAACCTTTTTGAATACCGGCAAGTAACGTCACGTTGTCGTTAAGTGTGTAAGTAGCACCTAAAGACGGTACTAAAATTTCAGTATCGTTAGAGATATCTTTTGTTAAGCCTAGGCTACGGGTTGGATCTGACTTAGCCCACTCTTCACGGGTAATAGTAATGTCTTCATAACGCAGACCTGCACTCACTACTAATGCATCCATTGTCCATTCGTCTTGAATAAATAGGGTGCTTGCTTTTGCGCTGTCTAAGCGATTGCTATTAGAGCCAGGTGCGCCTTGCGAAGTAAGAGTCATGCTTAAATCTTGATTAAGCGTATATTTGTCTTCCCACTGGAAACGATCCATTTCATCTTCGTGGTAACGTACGCCAACCGTAATGTAGTGATCGCCCGCTGGAATGTGTAATTCAGACTGCACGCCTTTGGCTTGGTAGTCGCGGTTATTGGCTTTAACACCTATGTTTTCGATGCCTTCAGCCGTTGGGTTTGCTTCAAATTCACTGTATTGCTCAAGGTAGCTTTCGCTTACTTTACTGGCTTTGTACCAGTTACGGTGGAAGTCATTTAGATAAGCGGTTGCTAAAAATTCGTAACCTTCACCAAAGCGATATGCATAGTTTACTTGGTATGCATTGTGACGAGTGTTCATCTCATCGTTTTGCGATGCCGCATAACGACGGTTAGGATTTTCTTGGTAATCGGCGTTAGTTAAGCCCATGTACGTTTCGTCTGATGTTTCTTCAGAGTACTTAGCTTTAAACTCAATGTTGTGGGCATCGTTTTCACCAAAGGTATGGCCAAACTTTACCAGTACGTCATTTTTTTCAAAACCAGTGTTGTCATCGCCTACTGGTAATTCTTTAAAACCATCAGCGCCGTAAGAAAACACTTCAATTAAGCCCGCTGTGTTATTTTTTTCTTTAGCGAAGTAAGCGTGACCTTTATAGTAACCATCGCTACCAAGTGCTGCATCTAGCATGCCTGTTGAGCTATTTGGCTCAGTTGGCAGGCTGCGAGAAAGTAAATTTAATACACCACCGGTAGTGCGCGGGCCATATTTAACTGAGGCAGCACCTTTTAATACTTCAATAGACTCCATACGACCCATAGTTGGGAAGTAATAAGCCGATGGTGCAGAATAAGGAGCCGGTGCAACGAGTACGCCGTCTTCCATTACTGAAATTTTATCGTTACGGCCAGTGCCTGTACCACGCATACCAATGTTAGGACGCAGACCATAGCCATCTTCTTCTTGAACGTATACACCTGGTACTGATGCTAATACGCGAGAAATATCGGTAAATTCGAATTTTTGCAATTCTTCATCAGAGATAAATGTAGCCGATCCTGGAATATCGTTAATTGCTGCTTGTGAGCCAATAACGGTAATTTGTTCAAAGTTGCGTTCAACGCCGCCGGCATCTTTTGCCATTGCTGTAGCACTTAAAGACAGCGCAACAGCTGCAGTTAACGAGGAAACTAAAAATTTATGTGACATTGATTACCCTAAAAATAGTTCAACTACTGAAATTGGCGTAATTTAAACATGTTAACGAATGAGAATCAATATTATTAAGTTTTACTATCATTTACATTTGTCGTAAAAATAGGCTGTTTTTATAACATTTTTAACTAGGTGTTTATTTTTGTTTTATAAAAACAGGGATAATGTATTGGCTGGTGGCGGTTAATTTAACCTGAACGCTGCTTGAGATAGATTTATTATTCAGAGTTCAAGTTATTTAAGCAGTGGGGTAACCTAAGCGCAGCTTAATAAACTCAGCGAGTTTAAACACGGCGTTTTCAGGTTCGCGGGCAGTTTTAACTAAACTAATGCCAATGCTACCGAGCGCAGGTAAATTTTTAGTGTGTAATTGATAGGTTAAATCGTTCGGCACCGTACTTCTTGCCAATACAGTAATTCCTAAACCTTCTTTTAATGCCGCAATTAAACCGGTTAAATCGGCGTTGCTGTAAACAATACGGTATTTAATGCCTGCTTTTTCAAGCGCTTGGGTTGCTCTGCGGCGATAAATACAGCCTTCAGGTGCTGTTACTAAGGTAACGGTTTCATTTTGCGCCAGTGAAAGATCGCCAACCCACACTAATTGGTCTTGAATAAAAATAGGGAATTTTTCTGAGTCAAGCTGCTCATTTAGGGCCAGTACTAAATCAAATTGATCTTGGCGCTCATCCGAAAGTAAGTGTTTACTCAAACGTGACTTCACTTCTAACGATACATCAGGGTAGAGCGCCACAAAGTCGCCAATAATAGAAGGTAAAATACGTGCTGCAAATTCGCTAGGGATCCCCAGGCGCACTTTACCAGTGACACTTTCTGAGGTGAATAACTGTAAAATGGCATCGTTATGTTGCACCATTTGTTTTGCCATAGGCAGTAACAGTTCACCATATTGATTAAGTACTTGGCGTTGCCCCTGCTTTTTAAATAATTTATAGCCGAGTAAGTCTTCTAAACGTTTTACTTGTAAGCTCACTGCTGGTTGCGAAAGGCCAAGTAAATCGCCAGCTTTGGCAAATCCACCAACCTCAACCACCATAACAAAAGTTCGTAAACTGTCGGTTGAAATGTTTTTCATATTTAAAATTACTATTTATATGGCTATATATATAAGTATTATTTATCAATTGATAAGTAATTACAATTTGTTGTTGTAAGCCTTGCGCAATATACTTTTGCTATTAAAGATAGATAGGTATTTGTTATGACTTTTAACCCGATAATGTTTGCCCGCCATAGCAACGCTAACAGCGCGGTTATTAATGCCTTACAAGCTAATAACAGCCACGTTGTTATTGATTTTAGCGGCAGTGAAGCATCGGTATTTTTAAGTGCTATTTTAGGTCATGACCTCACCAAACTAACCGCCAGTGGCTTTGGCTTTAAAGGCACATTGGATGGCGATTTAAATTCTGATTTTAGCTACGCCGTTTACTACTTTAGCGAAACCGCCTTTCGATTTGTACTCCCAGTAAATGCCAGCTTGCAATTACAAGCACTCATTAACGAGCAACAGCTTAGGTACGATATCGACTTTGTGGTACGCACCGATTTAGCAACCTTTACCTTAACCGGTAGCAACGCCTTTGATACCTTAGTTGATGCGTTTAAATTAACCCCTGGCTTACGCCTTGCTGATGCGCAGCTTTGCTATGGCGCGCAAAGTGGCGAAGTGTTTGTTACCGCGGTAGATAAAAACAACGAGCAGCAGTTTATAGTGATTGCTAAAACGCCTACGCTTGATAAGTGGCAACAGTATATGCAGCAACAAGGCTTTAGTGTTACTAACACCTAAGCTGTTTAATTCGTTAAACATATTTTTGTTAAAGATTACAATTTGGTAGGCGTATTAATGGCTACCATGTTATTCCCCCTCATTCAATTGAGGCCACGCCCACACACATGGGTTAATTTAAAAGTGAAGGAATATTATGACTTCTAAAACAGTATTACATGCAAAGCACCTTGAAGCCGGCGCAAAAATGGTTGATTTTCATGGCTGGGAAATGCCAATTAACTACGGTTCACAAATAGAAGAACACAACGCCGTACGTAACGATGCGGGCATGTTCGACGTATCGCACATGACCATTGTTGATATACAAGGCGAGCAAGCACAAGCATTTTTACGCAAGCTTGTGGCTAACGACGTTGCTAAATTAACAGTACCTGGTAAAGCGCTCTACACCGGCATGCTTAACGAGCAAGGTGGTGTAATTGACGACTTAATTATTTACTACTTTAGCGAAACATTTTATCGCTTAGTGGTTAACTCAGCGACCCGTGAAAAAGATTTAGCACATTTAGCTAAGGTATCGAGCGATTTTGCAGTAACGGTTACTGAGCGCCCAGAATTCGCCATGATTGCGGTTCAAGGCCCTAATGCACGCGCTAAAACTGCCCAGGTTTTAAACGCAGACCAGCAAGCTGCAGTAGAAGGCATGAAGCCATTTTTTGGTGTTCAAGCCGGTGATTTATTTATTGCTACAACAGGTTATACTGGCGAAGACGGTTACGAAATTGTAGTACCAAACGAGCAAGCCGCCGATTTATGGCAGCAATTGCTTGATGCCGGTGTGGCGCCAGCGGGCTTAGGTGCGCGCGACACACTGCGTCTAGAAGCAGGTATGAACCTTTACGGCCTAGATATGGACGAAAGCGTATCACCACTGGCAGCTAACATGGCATGGACTATTGCATGGGAGCCAGAAGATCGTGACTTTATTGGTCGTGATGTTTTGGTAAAACAACGTGCAGAAAAAAGTACTCACAAGCAAGTAGGTCTTATTCTTGAAGAAAAAGGCGTACTACGCAGTGGTTCTAAAGTAATTGTTGATGGTGGCGAAGGTGTTATTACATCTGGCACATTCTCACCAACATTGGGCTATAGTGTTGCATTAGCACGTGTACCACGTTCAACTGGCGACACAGCTCAAGTAGAAATGCGTAAAAAATTAGTTAACGTAAAAGTAGTTAAGTCGGGCTTTGTACGTAACGGTAAATCAATAATCTAAATAATTTGGTTATACCAATAAATAAGTTAGCCTTATTCATTGGTATTCTCCCAATCTAAACCAAAGGATGAAAAAAATGAGCAATATCCCTAGCGAGTTAAAATACGCACCTTCACACGAGTGGGTTCGTAACGAAGGCGACGGCACTTACACTGTTGGTATTTCTGAGCATGCGCAAGAGCTGCTTGGCGACATGGTATTTGTTGAATTACCAGAAGTAGGCGACGAAGTAGATGCTGGCGAAGACTGTGCAGTAGCAGAGTCAGTAAAAGCGGCATCAGACATTTACGCACCAATTAGCGGTGAAGTTGTTGCTATTAACGAAGAGCTAGAAGATTCTCCAGAAACAGTAAATAACGACGCTTACGGCGACGGTTGGTTATTCCGTATTAAAGCGTCAGAAGAGTCTGAGTTAGATAACTTATTAGACGCTGAAGGTTACGCGCATACAATTGACGAAGACTAATCGTTAATTAATAAAAGCCCCTCTATGTTAAAACATTGGGGCTTTTATGATTTTACAGCTTATTACCATACTCATTAAGTTGCCAAATCATCACATATTTTAATCAATACTAGTTACCCATTAGTATTTAGGATCATAGGAATCTGGACACATGTCAAACGCCAAATCTCTTGAACAATTAGAGCAAAAGCAAGATTTTATTCGCCGCCATATTGGGCCAAGCCCAGCGCAAGTAAACGACATGCTTAGCGCTCTTGAAGTATCGAGCGTTGAAGAGCTGATCGGTCAAACTGTACCTGCTGGTATTCGTCTTGAGCAAGGTCTTAATATCGGCGAAAGCCGCACCGAAGTTGAAACACTAAGCTACTTAAAATCAGTAGCAAGCAAAAATAAAGTTTTCAAATCGTATATTGGCCAAGGCTACCACCCAACTCACGTACCGCACGTAATTTTACGTAACGTACTTGAAAACCCGGGTTGGTACACAGCGTACACACCGTATCAGCCAGAGATTGCACAAGGGCGTTTAGAGTCACTATTAAATTTCCAGACTATGACCCTAGATATTACCGGCCTAGATTTAGCAAGTGCCTCACTGCTTGACGAATCAACCGCTGCAGCCGAGGCTATGGGCCTTGCAAAACGTGTATCTAAAGCTAAAAAAGCCAATGCGTTCTTTATTGCCGACGACGTACACACGCAAACCATTGACGTAGTGAGCACCCGTGCAGAGCAATTTGGTTTTGAAATTATTGTAGGTAAAGCAGCCGATGCTGTGAACCACGATATTTTTGGTGCGTTATTCCAATACCCGTCAACATCAGGCGAAATTGTTGACATAACAGACCTAATAGCTGGCGTACAAAGCAAAAAAGCGATTGCCTGTGTAGCAGCCGATATCATGAGCTTATTACTATTAAAAGCACCAGGTAAATTAGGCGCCGACGTAGTACTGGGTTCAGCACAACGTTTTGGTGTACCTATGGGTTACGGCGGTCCTCATGCAGCATTTTTTGCAACACGTGATGCGTACAAACGTTCATTACCGGGTCGTATTATTGGTGTATCAAAAGACCGTTTAGGTAACGATGCATTACGTATGGCAATGCAAACCCGCGAGCAACATATTCGCCGCGACAAAGCCAATTCAAACATTTGTACTGCGCAAGTATTACTAGCGAACATGGCTGCGTTTTACGCGGTATACCATGGCCCGCAAGGCTTAAAAACCATTGCACAACGCATTCACCGTTTTGCTGATATTTTAGCAACTGGCTTAAAAGCAAAAGGTGTGGCACTTAAGCACACTACCTGGTTTGACACATTAACAGTGGTTGATGAAAACAAAGCCGACGTGATTGCCCGTGCTGTAGCTAAAGGTGTTAACTTTGCTGCTAACCATGCGGGCGAGTACTCAATTTCAGTATCAGAAACCACAACACGTGCAGACATTGCCGAGTTATTTGATATTATTTTAGGCGAAGGCCACGGCCTAAGCGTAGATGCAATTGCCGCGGATGTTGAAGCAAATGGCAGTGACTCTATTCCTACAAGCCTAGTGCGTGATGATGAAATTCTAACGCATCCAAACTTTAACAGTTACCACAGCGAAACAGACATGCTTCGTTATATTAAGCGCCTTGAAAACAAAGATTTAGCGCTTAATCATTCTATGATCTCGTTAGGCTCATGTACCATGAAACTAAACGCGACCGCTGAAATGATCCCAATTACATGGCCTGAATTTGCAAACCTTCACCCATTCTGCCCGCTAGACCAAGCAGAAGGTTACCAAGTAATGATTAACGAACTACACGATTGGCTAGTTAACATTACCGGTTACGACGCGGTTTCACTGCAACCAAATTCAGGTGCACAAGGTGAATACGCAGGCCTAATCGCCATTCGTAAATACCACGAGTCACGAGGGGATGCGCACCGTAATGTATGTTTAATTCCAAGTTCTGCGCACGGTACTAACCCAGCGTCGGCACAAATGGCGAGCATGAAAATTGTAGTTGTTAACTGTGATAAACACGGCAACATCGACATGGAAGACTTAAAAACCAAAGCCGCTGAGGTGTCTGAAAACCTATCATGTGCCATGGTAACGTACCCATCTACACACGGTGTATACGAAGAAACTATTCGTGAGTTGTGTGAAATTGTTCACCAGCATGGTGGCCAAGTTTACATGGATGGCGCAAACATGAACGCACAAGTAGGTGTGACTAGCCCAGGCTTTATTGGCTCAGACGTGTCGCATTTAAACCTACACAAAACCTTCTGTATTCCACACGGTGGCGGTGGCCCAGGTGTTGGCCCAATTGGTGTTAAATCGCACCTTGCGCCATTTATGCCAAACCACAGCGTAATTAACGTACCGGGTACTAACGTAGGTAACGGCGCAGTATCGGCAGCGCCTTACGGCTCTGCAGCTATTTTACCTATTTCATGGGCTTACATTGCCATGATGGGCTCTGAAGGTTTAAAACAAGCGACAGAAATGGCGATTGTAAATGCTAACTACTTAAGCAATGAGCTTAGCAAGCACTTCCCAATTTTATACCGTGGCCGTAACAATCGCGTTGCCCACGAATGTATTATTGACCTACGCCCATTAAAAGAAGCCTCAGGCATTACTGAAATGGACGTTGCTAAGCGCTTACAAGATTACGGTTTCCACTCACCAACGATGTCGTTCCCAGTAGCGGGCACATTAATGATTGAACCAACAGAATCTGAGTCTAAGGGCGAGATTGACCGCTTTATCGAAGCGATGGTATCGATTAAAGGTGAAATTGATAAAATCATTTCAGGTGAATGGTCTATCGAAAACAACCCGCTGGTATTTTCACCGCACACGCAAGCCGATGTGCTAGGTAATGAATGGGATCGTGCGTATGATCGTTTTTACGCTGCATTCCCAGTACCAGCAGTAGCTAAAGACAAGTTCTGGCCAACGGTTACACGTATCGATGACGTATACGGCGACCGTAATTTAGTATGTGCATGTCCTCCGATTGAGACATACCGCGACTAATTTTCGAACTGTCGATGCTTAATTAAGTTTGTGAACGTTTTAATAAAGTTTGTGACTTAGAATTAAGTTTGTGACACATCGAGAATTGAAAAGGTGAGCTGAGTGCTCACCTTTTTTTATTTTGACTGATACAAAGTTGATCTTTACGCTAATGTAAGTTAGTTCGTAAGCGTCCGGCAATCCACACCTAGCTTTTGATATTCCAAGGCAGTAAATCATCGATTTGGCAACCCGGTTTGCAGATTTGGGTTAAACAATAGCTAATATAATCGTAAGGTATTAGTCCGTTGGCCTTTGCCGTTTCCACTATGCTGTAGAGCATTGCACTGGCGTTGGCCCCATTAGCTGTTTGGCTAAACAGCCAATTTTTGCGGCCAATGACAAAGGGTTTAATCGCCCGCTCAGCGCGATTATTGTCGATAGACAAATGACCATCTTCAACATATTGAACCAACTTATCCCATTGATTCAGGCTGTAGTTGAGCGCTTCCCCTAATTTGGATTTAGGTAAGGTATTGAGCAAAGATTTTTCCAACCAAGCTTTATATTGGTTAAGTAATGGCTCCGACTCTTTTTTCCGGATGGCTTGTTTTTCAGGCGCTGTTTTATCTTTGATTCTGGTTTCAATTCGATACAGTTTTTGAATATGATTCAACGCCCAATTTGCTTTGCCCGTTTTTCCTTTGGGTTGCGCTTTTTCAGCTTCATCAAACTTACGCCGTGCATGTGCCCAGCAGCCAGCAAGCTTAGCTTTAGTTTGGTCATACCCTTGGTAACCATCCACTTGAAGGTAACCTGTATAATTAAGTAAAAAATTCGCAGGATAACAACCCGAACGACCCGGCTGAT
>NZ_JBEOOG010000014.1:0-73528 GCF_040308965.1 Pseudoalteromonas sp. MER144-MNA-CIBAN-0113 | reverse complement strand
TTCGAACCCTCGATAGAGCTACAAACTCTATACTCCCTTAGCAGGGGAGCTCCTTCGGCCACTCGGACACCTCTCCGTCTTGTGGGGCGTATAATAAAGATTTCAGAAAATATGTCAAACACTTTTCTGACAAAAGTGACTATATGGCTATAGATTGCACACATGCCTGGTTTTAAAGTGTAATTAGTTTGAAAAATAATCAGGTTAGGTGTTTGGGGTGCTTGAATTTACACCCATCACTGGCACTAGTTCGTCCGTAAGTTCAGCAAGGTATTGCTCTTGATAGCCTAACTTCTGAAACTCGGCAATACACGCGCGATAATACGCTTCTCGCTGTTGCTCTGTAGTGTTCTCATCAGGTAAAGATTCTACTCGTTTAGCTTTCATATTATTTCTCTAAGTCCTTTAGAAATTTTTATTTTTTACGACTAAGAATGACCGTGTATAAATTTCGGCCACATTTTAGCTAAAAAATTCACATAAATACAACATAATGTTTAAAAAACAATCATACCAAAAAGTTATAGCACTGCTGTAATGTTGCTAAGCAGTCAAGCAACTTTATGATAATGAAGCTGAATTAAAGATTAATTTACTTTTATACTTACACTTAATTATCAGTGTAGTACTTATTAATTAAAAGCCCTAATGTGAAGTTTAGGCAATGTCTCACAAACAATAGGGCAAAAAAAACGCCGCTAGTTAGCGGCGTTGATAATTTTTTAGTTTATTCCTTCAAGCTTAGTCTGCTTGTGGGCGCATATGCGGGAATAAAATAACATCTTTGATAGTTGATGAGTCAGTAAACAACATGACTAAACGGTCAATACCAATCCCTTCACCGGCTGTTGGTGGTAAACCATACTCTAGCGCGCGAATGTAGTCTTCGTCGTAGTGCATTGCTTCATCATCACCTGCGTCTTTTTCTTCAACTTGGCGAGAAAAACGCTCAGCTTGATCTTGTGCATCATTAAGCTCAGAGAAACCATTTGCAAGCTCACGGCCACCAACAAAGAATTCAAAGCGGTCAGTTACAAATGGGTTTTCGTCGTTACGACGTGCAAGTGGCGATACTTCCCACGGATACCCTGTGATAAATGTAGGTTGGATAAGCATATGCTCAGCCGTCTCTTCAAATATTTCACATAAAAACTTACCCGGGCCCCATACGCAGTTTTCAGGAATTTTAACATGCACTTGTTTAGCGTACGCTTTTAATTCTTCAAAGTGGTTTTCTGGGTCGTTAAATACCGCAGCATCAAACTCAGGGTTATATTTTAAGATTGCGTCGCTCATGCTTAAACGTGTGAACGGTTGACCAAAGTCATACTCTACTGAGTCAACAACTTCGCCGTTTTCATCTTTAGTGGTGTTAACCACAATTGGGCTGCCCAGTACGTTAGTTGCAACTGTACGTAACATGTCTTCGGTGATGTTCATTAAATCAATGTAGTCAGCGTATGCTTGGTAGAACTCAATCATGGTGAATTCTGGGTTGTGACGCGTTGATAACCCTTCGTTACGGAAGTTACGGTTAATTTCGAATACACGGTCAAAACCACCTACTACTAAACGCTTTAAGTAAAGCTCAGGCGCAATACGCAAGTACATGTCGATGTCAAGCGCATTATGATGAGTTACGAATGGACGCGCAGATGCACCACCAGGAATAACCTGTAGCATTGGCGTTTCTACTTCCATAAAATCGCGGTCTGCTAAAAAGCGACGAATGCCTTCAACCACTTGTGAGCGAATACGGAATGTTTCACGCGTTGCTTCGTTAGTAATTAAATCAACATAACGCTGACGGTATTTCGTTTCTTGATCCGATAGGCCATGGAATTTTTCAGGAAGTGGACGAAGTGACTTAGTCAGTAGTTCGTACTCAGCCATATCTACGTATAAATCGCCTTTACCCGATTTATTAAGCGGCCCTTTAACACCAATAATATCGCCAATATCAAGCTGGCCATATTTTGCTTTTAAATCTTTTTGTACGTCTTTTGATGCATAAACTTGTACACGGCCTTTCATATCTTGAATAGACATAAACGGACCACGCTTAGCAAGAATACGACCTGCAATCGATACTACGTGCTGTAATTCGATTAATTCTTCTTTACTCTTATCACCAAACTCAGCCTGCAAATCTGCCGTGTAATGCTCACGACGGAATTGGTTTGGATGACCGTTGGCTGGGCAATTTGCGCGAATAGCGTCTAATTTGCCGCGACGCTCAGCGATTAACTTATTTTCGTCTTGGATTTGATCAGTCATTTTTTAGCTCTTTTTTAGCTTGGTGGTTATAAACCAGATTTTAAGCTGGCTTCAATAAATTTGTCTAAGTCGCCATCGAGTACCGCTTGAGTATTACGGTTTTCAACGCCGGTACGTAAATCTTTAATACGCGAGTCATCAAGTACGTAAGAACGAATTTGACTTCCCCAGCCAATATCAGACTTGTTGTCTTCTTGGCTTTGCTTTTCTGCATTTTGCTGTTGTAGCTCAAGCTCAAATAATTTCGCTTTTAACTGCTTCATTGCTTGGGCTTTATTTTTATGCTGCGAGCGCTCGTTTTGACACTGCACCACAGTATTAGTTGGCACGTGAGTAATACGTACCGCTGATTCAGTGGTATTTACGTGCTGACCACCCGCGCCTGATGCACGGTAAACGTCTATACGTAAGTCAGACGGATTAATGTCAATTTCAATATTGTCATCAACTTCTGGGTAAACAAACGCAGAAGCAAACGAGGTATGACGACGACCACTTGAGTCAAATGGACTTTTACGAACGAGGCGGTGTACGCCTGTTTCAGTACGTAACCAACCATAAGCGTATTCGCCAGAAAAACGCACCGTTGCGCCTTTAATACCGGCAACATCACCATCGGTCGCTTCAACAAGCTCTACTTTAAAGCCTTTTGCTTCACCCCAGCGTAAATACATGCGAAGTAAAATATTACACCAGTCTTGCGCTTCAGTACCGCCAGAACCTGACTGTAAATCAAGGTAGGCATCGTTTGAATCGTGAGAACCTGAAAACATACGACGAAACTCAAGCCCTTCAAGCTGCTGATTTAAATCAGCCAGTTCACTTTGTGCTTCATCAAAGGTGTCTTGATCTTCGGCTTCAACAGCAAGCTCTACTAACCCTTCAACGTCGTCAGTACCCGCCACTAAGGTGTCAATGGTTTCAACCACGGCTTCTAGTGCTGACTTTTCACGACCAAGGGCTTGTGCGCGCTCAGGTTCATTCCATACGGCTGAATCTTCAAGTTCGGCGTTAACTTCTTCTAAACGTTCTTGTTTAAGAGCGTAGTCAAAGGTACCCCCGAAGCAGTTCAGTACGTTCGCGAATTTCCTTGATTTGATTAATCACAGGATTCACTTCAAACATGTACATTACTCCAAAATGGCTAGGTTATTGCGCACTTAAAAAAGAGACTGAGCGCAATTAAAAATCATCAAATAATAAAAACGCCCGATTTTAACAAAAAACCGCGCGTTTTATTAGCCTTTTATGCATGGTTTGAAGATATTTTTTAGCCCACTTTTTCAAGCTCTCTTACAATCAGTTGTAAGCTAAATTTACCTCTAAATTCATTTATATCGAGCTGGTACGCTACTTTAACAAACTGCGCCTCGGTATCTGGCCACGCTTTTACATCAATGCCAAAAGCTATGGCGTCAACTAAACGTGCAGATTGGTGTTTAAGGACTAACTTTAGGTGTTTTTCACCCACAATGCGCTGCTGTATCACTTCAAAGGTGTGTTCAAATATCGGCTCAGGAAATTGCTGCCCCCACGGGCCTGATTGTTTTAAAAGCTGGGCAAAATCCATGCTAAAGCAGTCGTTAGGTAGTTCACCATCAGTAAATACAATACAGCGTTTACTTTCTTCGCTGAGTTGCGCGCTAACCGCACTATCAAACGCGCGTTTAAACTCAGTAAATTGCTGCTCGTTAATACTTAACCCTGCCGCCATTGCGTGGCCGCCAAATTTATTAATTAAACCGGGTTGCGCGGTGTTTAATCCCTCAAGTAAATCGCGCATATGCAAGCCTTCAATAGAGCGACATGAGCCTTTAATTTCACCGTTTTCACCACCGGCAAATATCACAGTTGGCCGGTGGTACTTTTCTTTTAAGCGCCCGGCTAAAATACCAATTACCCCTTGGTGCCAATCGTCTTGGTACAAACAAATAGCATCGGGCACACTGTCTTCTTTAAAGGCGAGCCTATCGAGCACCGCTTGCGCTTCTACTTGCATGCCTTGCTCTATTTCACGTCTGGCAAAGTTTAAACTATCAAGCTCGCCAGCTATGCGCCTTGCTTGATTTATGTCGTTGCTAAGTAAACACGCTATGCCTAGACTCATGTCGTCTAAGCGCCCTGCTGCATTTAAGCGTGGTGCAAGCGAAAAACCAAAGTCACTGGCGCTCAAGCGCGCGGCATTGCGATTAGCCACTTCAATCAGTGCGGTAATACCAGGGCGGGTTTTACCACTGCGAATACGTGCCAAGCCTTGGTGCACTAAGGTGCGGTTGTTCGCATCAAGTGCCACCACATCGGCCACCGTACCTAGTGCTACAATATCAAGCAAATCAGCAATATTTGGCATGGGATGCTGCTCAAAATAACCTTGTTCACGCAGCGCACTTCTCAATGCGATAAGCAAATAAAACGCCACCCCAACACCAGCTATCGACTTAGAGGGAAAATCACAGTCATGACGATTAGGATTAACAATAGCATCGGCATTAGGCAGTTGCTCGCCTTGTAAATGATGATCTGTAACCAGCACTTTAATGCCTGCGGCTTTAACAATATCAATCCCTGCAATACACGATATACCGTTATCTACGGTGATCACTAAATCGGGCTGCATAGTGACTATTTGCTCAGCCAATGCTGGGCTTAAACCGTACCCTAAACTAAAGCGGTCTGGTACTAAGTAATCTAAGTGGGTAAAGCCAAACATGGCCAGCCCTTGCATTAAGGTGGCGGTGCTGGTTGCGCCATCGGCGTCAAAGTCGCCCACAATAAGTATTTTACTTTGTGCATGCAGTGCATCAATTAATAGTTGGCTGGCTTTGTCTATATCTTTAAATAGCTTAAAGTCGAGCAAAGTGGCCACACTATTATTTAATTCATCAGCATGGCAGACGTTACGCGTGGCATAAATTTGCTTAATAACAGGATGTAGATGACTAGGTAGATGAGAGTCGTCAACAGGTTCTCGCGCAATGATCATTTTTTTCATGCTGGTTTTTAACTTATGATATTCATAACAAAAAGACAAAAAAAGGCCATAAAGGCCTTTTTAAACAGGTACTCAGGTTTTTAATTAACCTGCTTTATTCGCCTCAAGCGCAGCGCTTAGTGCGGCAGCTGGTTGGTAGCCTGGGATCATCGTGCCATCTTCTAAAATAATAGCCGGTGTACCACTAATTCCAAAGCTTTGCCCTAATTGGTAATGCTCTGCAACGGGTGCGCTACAGTCTTTTACAATTTGTGTATCTGCACCCGATTTAGCTTCAGTAAGTGCTTCTTGCTGATCTTTAGCACACCACACATTCATTAAATCGGCATAACCAGATCCTTGCAGACCGCCACGTGGAAATGCTAGGTATTTAACCGTAATACCCGACTCAAGTAAGTCATCAAGCTCACGGTGTAATTTACGACAGTAACCACAGCTAATATCAGTAAACACGGTAATGCTGTGTTTTTCTTCTGGCGCTTTATACACAATCATTGAATCTTCGTATTCTTTTAACCCTGATTGACGCACACCATTAAGTGCTTGCTCAGTTAAATTACTACGGTTGTTTAAATCGATTAGCGTACCTTGCATTAAAAACTGACCGTCAGGGCTTGCATACAGCACCCCTTTATTGGTGATCAATTCTTTTAAGCCCGCAACTGGGCTTGGATTAATTTGTTTAACGGTCACTCCTAGCGCGGCAAATTTTGTCACAATAGGATCTGTAGCATCCGGAGTGACTGCAACGCTATTAGCAAAAGCGCTCAAACTAGTGCACAACATGGCACCTGCTAACATTAATTTTTTCATAACGGGTTCTCTATCCTAAAAATACTTATCTTATCGTGTCTATATGACCGGCTTAGTGACAAAAAAATTCGCTTAAGCACGAGGATGATGCTCAGCATGCACCGATTTTAATCGCTCATTCGCTACATGCGTATAAATTTGGGTAGTTGATAGGTCGCTGTGGCCAAGCATCATCTGCACCACACGCAAGTCAGCCCCATGATTTAATAAATGCGTTGCAAATGCATGTCGCAAGGTGTGGGGCGATAACGGCGACTCAACGGATGCCAAAATAGCATAGTGTTTAATCCGATGCCAAAAAGTTTGTCGTGTCATGCCTACCCCACGTTTAGAGGGAAATACAAAATCGGTGGCATGTTTTATCATTTGTGCTCGCCCATGCTTTAAAAATTGCTCGAGCCAATACATAGCCTCTTCACCTAAAGGCACTAACCGCTCTTTGTTGCCTTTACCTTTTATAAACACCACAGCTTGGCGCAAATTTATTTGCTCCATTCTAAGCCCCACCAGCTCAGTTACCCGCAGGCCTGTTGCATACAGTAACTCCAGCATGGCTTTATCGCGCAGCCCCATTGGCTCTTCAATGTTGGGTGCACTTAATAGCGCTTCTACTTCGGTCTCAGATAGCGTTTTTGGTAACGACTGCCCTGCCTTTGGCTGAGCAATATTGACCATAGGTGAGTCGCTAATTATTTTTTCACGCACAAAGTACTGATAAAAACGTTTTAATGCACTAATACTTCGCGCAGTGCTGCGTGGTTTTAGCCCTAAATCAACGCGGTGTGCTAGGTAACTTTCAACATCTAGACTGGTTACCGTCATTAAGCTTTCGCCTTTTAAAAATTGGCAAAACTTATCTAAGTCACTGCGATAAGCGCTCAGTGTGTTTTCACTTACGCCTTGCTCTAAATAGAGGCTATCAAGAAAGGTTTCTAAAAAGTCGCAATTGCTGCTTAGCTCAGTATTTTGTTCAGGTAAATCGTCAGATAGCGTTGTCACGTTGTGATCTCATGTTGGTAATACCACGGGAGAAGGTATCAATTAAAAATACCTTACGGTAAACTTGAGCCTATCATAACAGGCAATTACACAGTGATAAATACGATGCAGATTGGTTTATTTTTTGGTTCTACTACCTGCTATACCGAAATGGCGGCAGAAAAAATACGCGATATTATTGGCGCCGACATTGTCAGCTTACATAATATTAAAGACGAGCCGCTTAAAAACGCTGAGCAATATGACTTTATCATTTTTGGTATTTCTACGTGGGACTTTGGCGAAATTCAAGAAGATTGGGAATCAAAGTGGGACGACATAAAAGACGTTGACCTAAATGGTAAAACCATAGCCTTATTTGGCATGGGCGATCAGCAAGGGTATGGTCAGTGGTTTCAAGACGCATTAGGCATGCTTCACGACGAAATAAATGCCCAAGCCATTACTCAATTAGGCTTTTGGCCGAACGATAGTAATTACGAATTTGAAGCATCAAAAGCACTTACCGAAGACGGTAAACAATTTGTTGGTTTAGCCCTTGATGAAGATAGTCAGTACGAGCTAAGCGACGAGCGTATTGCCACGTGGGTAGAACAAGTGATGACAGAGTACGCTGAAACCCTATAACTCACTATTGCAAAGAGCGCTGCCATGCAGCGCTTTTTAATATTTAACTACTCTACTTTTAACCAGTATTGGTTACGGTAAAAAAAGCCCACATAACCGCGCACTTCTAGTTTTTCGCCATTTTGCTGCGGTGTTAAACGCACGCTGTAGGTTTTACCATTATTGGGGTCGAGAATTTCACCGTCTTCCCAACTACCGTCACCCGCATAGGTCACATCTTCAATAATGGTCATCCCCAACATAGGCTGATTCTTTTTATCACCATCACACTCGGTGCAAAGTGCATCTTGCTTGGCTTTATTGAGTATTTTTTCAATTTTTCCAGTCAGCACGCCATCTTGCTCAGTAATGCGCACGTACGACTTAGCCTCGTTAGTCTCTTCGTTAATAGTTTTCCAAAGCCCAACCGGTGTGGGGTTAGCAAAAACCTCAGAGGTGTTAAATAAGCTGCCCGCTAAAAGGGCTAGTAATAGTATTTTTTTTGTTTTTTTAGTTAATAAATTCATCAGATTACTTTAAACATGAGTCAATAATGGCGCCATACTAACAATCCTTTATAAAACACTCTACGTAAAAATGCTTTAGGCATACAGCGTGGTTTACATATTTAAATAAAACGCCTTGCACAGTGCAATGTAGTCTTGACTGTAAGCATTACTTAACTCCCTTATGCATAGGGTGCTTTTACTTACTTCGCCATCATCATAACTAAAAGTCATCAAACTGCGGCTAAAGGGCTTATTTGGCATAGCTTGTACTTGGCAGTGACGATTTAAATACAGCTCTTGCTGCTGTGCTAATGTTATAAATAACTGCGCCTCAGAGGTGGGTAAAATAAGATTAAAACGCGAATGTTGATGACTTAGTTGCCTAAACGCACCAAGCAGTTCTGCAAAGCTTAAACCATCGGTATGGCGAGCGGCATTGCGTGCTGCATTATCACTTTTTAAACTGTGATTAAAATAAGGTGGATTAGATATAACGCAATCAAATTTAGTCTCAGCCGCAAACTGCTGTACACACTGGTGATAAATACTAATGTCTGGCCAAGGGCTTTGCTGGCAATTTTGTACAGCTTGCTGGTAGGCGGCCTTATCAACCTCAACCGCACTCACCTTTAAATCTGGCACTCGCTGTTTACACATTAACGCCAGTAACCCCGTACCTGTGCCAATATCTAATAACGAACTTGCACCGCTTAAATCAGCCCATGCCCCAAGTAAAATACCATCGGTAGATACCTTCATGGCGCACTGGTCGTGCTCAACCTTAAATTGTTTAAATGCAAAACCAGACATTTTTTCACCTTTTCATTCACCAAGTAGGTTTAAGTGCGTATAATTAACGGCAATTGTCCCCTATTTTTGACACTCTATGCAATTTTCTGAATTTGATCTTGATAATAAGCTACTCAATGCTATTAATAAAATGGGTTTTGAAACCCCTACTAGCATTCAACAACAAGCCATTCCTGAGGCGTTGCAAGGGCGTGATATTTTAGCGTCTGCACCGACAGGTACGGGTAAAACGGCGGCATTCTTAATTCCAGCAATTCAATATTTAATGGATTTCCCGCGTCGTGATCCGGGCTTTGCACGGGTATTAATTATGACCCCAACTCGCGAGCTTGCTTATCAAACTCATGAACAATGTGAGTTACTTGCAAAACAAACCCACTTAAAAATTGGGGTGGTTACCGGCGGTATTAATTACGGTACACACAAAGAAATTTTTGAAAATAATAACGACATTTTAATCGCCACACCTGGGCGTTTAATGGAGTATTTGGAAACTGAAAACTTCCACGCAGAAAACGTAGAAATGCTCATTCTTGATGAGGCCGACCGCATGCTCGACATGGGCTTTCGTAAAGAAATGCTGCGTATTTGTGATGAAGCTAAAAATCGTCGTCAGTGCTTTTTATTCTCAGCTACTCTTGAAGGTGACAGCGTAGAATTATTTGCAGAGCGTATTTTAAACGACCCGGCTCTGCTTGAAGCCGAATCATCACGCAAAGAAAAAGCTAAAATACATCAATGGGTTCATTTAGCCGATGATTATCATCATAAACTTGAGCTATTAGTTAACACCTTAAACGGCCCTGATGTTAGTAAAGCGATTGTGTTTGTAAAAACTCGTGAGCGCCTTGAAACCCTTATTGGTGAACTAACCAATAACGGCGTTAAAGCTGCGTGGCTACGTGGTGAAATGCCACAAGATAAACGCATGAAAGCGATGGAAAATTTCCACAGTGGCAAAACCCGCATTTTAGTCGCGACCGATGTCGCCGCGCGTGGTATTGATGTAGCTGATATAAGCCACGTAATTAACTTTGATATGCCTCGCACTGCAGATGTTTACGTACACCGTATTGGCCGTACAGGCCGCGCGGGTAAAAAAGGCATAGCGATTTCACTAATTGAAGCGCACGATATTGGCATCCTTTACAAAGTAGAACGTTACATAGAGCAAAAGCTAAAACGCCGTGTATTTAAAGGATTAGAGCCAAAACATAAAGAAGCTAAGCCACCAGTTAAAAAGCGTAAAGATCCAGTAAAAATGAAAGCGAAGAAAAAAGCCAAAGCTAAAAAGAAAAAATAGCTTTAGCTTTAATACATTTGATTGAGCCGACGTTTGTCGGCTTTTTTGTGGCTTAAAAACAGTGAGTAAGCAATTCAGAGTAATATGTAAAAACTACTTAGCTGAATAACCAATTAATAAAATATCCAATTATTTCAAATAGTTAATCTTGGAATGAAACTTGTAACCCTATCGAATATACGAGTATTAAAACGCCGAGTAATGGCGTTGTTTTTTAGTAACACACTAAGGATATAGTTATGAGTCGCATTAAATTTACTATCGGTTTTATTTCGTTTTGTTGTTTATTTTTATTAGTCTCTGCTTTTAAAGTTAGTGCAGCAACGCATTTAGCAGTAGTAAGTAGTGTGGCCACACAACCTAATTTACAACAATCTATTACTCATGAGTTACGTACTAATCCAAATTTAGAATTAGAAAATTTGAACGTACAGGTCGAAAATGGCGACGTTGAACTTAAAGGCAAAGCTAATAACGGTTTTGAACGTGCTCTTGCACAAAAATTTTTAGAAAATATGGATGGAGTTAAAGTAATTCGCAACAAAATTAGTGTTATTTAATACACCTCCTTCTTAACTTATTCTTCAGCGCTGCTTGCTTCTCCAACACAAGCGGCGCTTTTTATGGCCTGCACAATATAAATTCAATACAGACATAATCCCAATCCAGTTTAAATAGCTTGATTAAAAGCTTTTTCGTTTACGCACCAATCGCGACGCTAATTGCAGCTACTTAAACCATTGAATCCTTTATTACTCACAGACACTTACTATATAGGGCTTGCATCAAGCTTGAGCACAAATTCGATTAATTAAGTAATCTATTTTGAGATGAGAAACCTTATCGATATAGTTTTCTAATTGAGACGCTTTTAACTTAGTTAACGCAAGGCTTTAATTACTTCAGATCATCAATTAATTATTATAAAAAAGCGCGTTTTACTTTGTAAAAACGCGCTGATAGTCAGTAACTATTTCCCAATGCTTTTACCATGGGGTTTTAAATTATTTACTCACCTTGTCTTGCATCAGTATTATTGTCACCCTCTTTATTTGCTGACTGCTGACTTATTTTATCGCTTATCATGGCATCGAGTTTTTCACCGCCCTTAATACCAAAATCCAGCGTACGAATAGGAAACGGAATACTTATATCAGCAGCATCGAGAGCTTGCTTTACTGCCACAACGCCTTTGTGACGCACCGTCATAAAATCGGGCTCACCAGGGTATTTAATCCAAAACCATACCAGTAAGTTTATACTGCTATCACCAAAGCCTTCTGCGTACACCGCGGTCTCATTTTTGCGGATCACAAAGTCGAATTGATTAATTTTTTCGACAATAACTTCACTGGCTTTTTCTATATCATCAGCGTAAGAAATACCTACAGGTACCTCTATTCTTCTGACCCCTAAAGTGCTGTAATTACGCAGTACATTTCTAAATAGTATTTTATTAGGAACCAGTATCAACTGCCCGTAAAAGCTCTCTATTAGTGTGTTGCGCAAGTTTATTGAGTGTACCGAACCAAACACATTATCGGTTTCTATGACATCACCCGCTTTAAACGGTTTACGAATTCCCATGGCAATACCCGCTATCAGGTTTTCGGTCATATCTTGAAAAGCAAAACCAATGGCGAGACCAACAATACCTGCACCCGCAAGCAGTGACGTAACGGTACTTTTTAAGCCCATAAAATCAAGGGCAATAAAGACCCCGACACTCAGAACAATAACTTTAAAAATAGAGGCCATTAAGTCAGCAATTTGAGTAGAATCGAGCGAGCGACGCAATACTTTTTTCATTCCTTTGCCTGCAAGGCGGGCAATAAATGAAAATATAATCGCAATAATCACCGCGACTATAAAGTTAGGGATATGACTTATAACAACATCAAACCAACCGCCGAGCTTCTCTTCTATAAGTTTTTCGGCTTCTGTAATTGAGGGAATTGAGAGCATTTATTTTATACCTTAGTTTCTATTAATAACCTAAGGTTTGCAAAAATAGCGCCAGTATAAAAAAAGCCATGCAATGCATAGCTTTTTGGGTATGTGTTTAGCTGCAAATAGCGCTAAATTTAGCTTTGCTCTTCGCGCAAAAATACCGGTTCAAGTTCTTTAGTGGTTGCTTCTGAGCTAAAGTAATAACCGGCCACGGTAAACTCTTTAAGCTGACTTAATTGCGTGACTTGGTTTTCGATAAGGTAACGCGCCATCATGCCGCGCGCTTTTTTAGCGTAAAAGCTAATCACTTTATATTGGCCGTTTTTACAGTCTTTAAAATGTGGCGTAATAATTTGTGCGTTAAGCGTTTTTTTATCTACCGCTTTAAAGTATTCGTTAGACGCTAAATTAACTAAGTATTGTGCATCTTGTGCCGCTAAAACGTCGTTAAGTTTATTAGCAATAATACTGCCCCAAAACTCATATAGGTTTTTACCACGGCTGTTTTCAAGCTTTGTACCCATTTCTAGGCGGTAGGCTTGCATTAGATCAAGCGGTTTTAATAATCCGTATAAACCCGAGAGTATACGTAAATGCTCTTGAGCATAATCAAGTTGCTTAGCCGTTAGGGTGTCGGCATCTAAACCGCCATATACATCGCCATTAAAGGCAAGCACCGCTTGTTTAGCATTACTCGTAGTAAACGGTTGCGCCCACTCACTAAAACGTGCTGCATTAAGGCCCGCGAGCTTATCGCTAATTTTCATTAAACTGCCAATTTGCGCAGGAGTTAATTCACGGCATACTTTCATGAGCGCTTCGCTGTGCTCAAGTAATTCAGGTTGAGTGAACTTATCTGTTGCGGGTGGCGTGTCGTAATCAAGATTCTTTGCTGGTGAAATAACAGTGATCATAGTTAGCTATTGACTTGTAAATTATTTAATGTCAATTTCAACATTAAATGAGACGAAAAGCACGTTTTGTTTAAAATTATCCTACCTAAAACTCAACCGTTACCGTTTTTTCATTGATAAGGACATAAGACCTATCAAGCATTGTCACACTGTTGCAGTATAGCTATATTAAGGTAGTTTAGATTTTCTTTTAACTTGCTTGGAATGAGGAAAAGCAAATGACTAGCGCTCTACAAAGGCTTAAACAACACTCTTCTATCGTGGCCGACACGGGCGATATAGAAGCTATAAAAAAACATCAACCTGAAGATGCGACTACCAATCCATCGCTGCTTTTAAAAGCGAGCGAGATTGAAGCTTACAAACCTTATCTAGATAAAGCATGGCAATACGCTAAAGAAACCGAGCAACAGCCTGCAAAACAACTAGAGCTGGCTTGTGACTATTTTGCAGTATTACTCGGTAAAGAAATTAGCGAAATTGTTCCGGGTTATATTTCTACTGAAGTTGATGCACGTTTATCATTTGATACCCAAGCAACAATTAATAAAGCACATACTTTACTAAGCCTTTACGAGAAAGAAGGTGTAAGCAAAGACAAGATTTTAATTAAAGTTGCCTCTACTTGGGAAGGCATTAAAGCCGCAGAACAGTTAGAAAAAGAAGGCACTAAATGTAACTTAACGCTTTTATTTAGTGATGCTCAAGCCCGTGCCTGTGCTGATGCAAACGTATTTTTAATTTCGCCATTTGTTGGCAGAATTTTAGATTGGCACGTAGCAAACGGTATGGAAAAACCAACCGACCCGCTACAAGATCCTGGCGTACAATCGGTGCGTAGTATTTTTGAGTTTTACAAACGTCACGATTACAAAACGGTTGTTATGGGCGCAAGCTTTCGTAATACCGGTGAAATTATTGCCCTTACAGGTTGCGATAAGCTAACAATTAGCCCTAATCTTTTAGAAGAGCTAGGTAATTTAGAAGACGCACAAGAATACTTACTAGAAAGCGATATTGCTAAAGAGCCAAAACCAGAGCCACTTAGCGAAGCACAGTTCCGTTGGTTACATAACCAAGATGCCATGGCTACTGAGAAACTAGCTGAAGGTATTCGCTCATTTGCAGATGCGCAAGAGCAACTAGAGGCACGCTTTAAAGCGATGTAACTAACAGCTGTTTAATGAGTTAAGAAACGTCGCTTTTAGCGGCGTTTTTTTATGTCTGCGATTTACTTTAAATACTCGACTTGTCCCCATTTACGTTCTTTTTGTATTGATCTTCATCAAAATACCACCCATCAGTAACAGTTTCGTCACATTTATATTCTATTTTATTAATAGCTGTGGTATAGATACTGCCGAGGTTCAAAAAGTGGTCAATAGGAGATAATCAATGGATAGCCTAAACGAAATAATAGAGATATTAGAAGGTTCTGATACATCGAAAAAAACCTCTCAAAAAAATAAAAAAAGAAAATGGCGTGAAATAGAAGCAATAAAAGATAAGCAACGTTTGCGCAAAGAACTACAAGAGCTCGACTATTTTGCTGATAGTATTGCTATTGATGAATTAGAGTTTTAATCAACAACAGCAACTAAAAAGGCTTTCATTTATGAAAGCCTTTTTTAATACCAATTACCCTATACTTGCCAATTAATGGGCTGCGCTCCTTGCGCTATTAACAGTTCATTGGTTTTTGAAAAGTGCTGACAGCCAAAAAAGCCGCGATGCGCTGAAAGCGGCGAAGGATGAGGCCCTGCCAATACATGATGGCGCTGGCGATCAATACTTTTACCTTTTTTTTGTGCATGTGCGCCCCATAAAATAAACACCACACCTTGGCAGTGTTCATTTATATGAGCAATCACATTATCGGTAAATTGCTCCCAACCTAAGTGTTTATGGGAATGGGCTTGCCCTTGCTCTACGGTTAATACAGTATTGAGTAAAAATACACCTTGCTCTGCCCAGCCTTGTAAATAGCCGTGTTCTGGCGTGGTAAAGCCATTAATATCAGTTACTAACTCTTTATAAATGTTTTTAAGCGAAGGCGGGAGCTTTTTAACCTCAGGCAATACTGAAAAACACAAACCATGCGCTTGCCCTTCTCCATGGTAAGGGTCTTGACCTAATATAACCACTTTAATGTCGCTAAGTGGAGTTGCATCAAATGCGCTAAACACCTGTGATTTTGGCGGATATACAGCAGTGCCTTCGGCTCGTTTATTCGCAATATATTCAAGGGTTTGCTGCATATATGTTTGGCTAAGTTCATGGTTTAAAAAAGATGACCAGTTGCTCATAATTGACTCTTAATAAATTCTCTAGATATATCAACTTTGTCACACATCTGCGCTAATCCATCCAACATTCTGGGGGTAAACCGATGTAATAAATCAGCATTGACGCTAATAAACTGCTCATACTTTACCGCAGGAATTTCAGGCCACTGCTGCCAATTTACCGTAGGCATTACCCTTTTTGATTTTTCATCAGGAATAATAATAACTTGTGGCTTAGTAACTATCACGTTTTCGATGCTAATTTGTGGGTAATCGGTGTCGCTGTTTGCAAATACATTGGTTACTTGGCACGTTTCGATTAACTGATTGATCCATGTATTTTTTGATACAGTCATCATAGGCTCAGGCCACAACTGATAAAACCCAGTAAGCGTGGTTTTATCTTTCTGGGTAACTTTAATTGCGTTGAGTTTGGCTGTAAATGTCTCGGCTACTTGTTTACTTTGCTCAATATGGCCCGTTATTTGACCTAGTTTTAGTATTTCCGAGGCAACCCCTTCAATAGAACTTGGATCACTTAAATATAATTCAATTCCTAAACGCTTTATTTGTGCTAAATCTTCAGCCTGATTACCACTTTTCCACGCAATCACCATGTCAGGTTTTAGCATGAGTAACTTTTCAATAGAAATGCCATTGTAGCCACCAATACGCTCAATTTTAGTCGCCTCTTGCGGGTAATCTGCGTAATCCAGCGTGCCCACTATTAAATCACCAGCACCAATAGCATATAAATTTTCAACTATGTGTGGTGCTAAAGCCACTATACGAAGCGGCTTGTCAGCTAGGGCTTGAGGTACATTAACAGCAAACAATAACAGCCCAAAAACAATACGCTTTAACATTAGTAATCAAAGCCTTTCAATGCTTTTACGCCCGACTCAAACGCATGTTTTACATTACGTACTTCACTTACCGTATCGGCAAGCTCTATTAAGGTCCGATGCGCAGCACGACCAG
This sequence comes from Pseudoalteromonas sp. MER144-MNA-CIBAN-0113, assembly GCF_040308965.1. Taxonomy (NCBI): domain Bacteria; kingdom Pseudomonadati; phylum Pseudomonadota; class Gammaproteobacteria; order Alteromonadales; family Pseudoalteromonadaceae; genus Pseudoalteromonas; species Pseudoalteromonas sp. MER144-MNA-CIBAN-0113. The sequence continues at coordinate 57,089 of NZ_JBEOOG010000014.1, read as the reverse complement.
TAATAATTACCGATTGCATAGGCGGTCTATTATTTACAGCAACAACCACTTCTTCAAGGTCGATATAACCATAGGTCACCATATAGGTGAGTTCATCGAGTAATACCACATCGATACTGCTGTCGCTTAGCATCCGCTTTGACTCTTGCCATGTTGCTTGCGCTGCCGCGGTATCGGCCTCTTTATTTTGCGTATCCCACGTAAACCCGGTGTTCATAACAGCAAATTCAACCCCAGCACCTTGCAGTAAATTACGCTCACCACACTCCCATGTGCCTTTAATAAACTGACATACCGCAGCTTTTTTACCGTGACCAACACAGCGTGCAACCACACCAAAACCAGAGGTTGATTTACCTTTGCCATTACCAGTAATAACCTGAAAAATGCCTTTTTCTTGCTGTGCCGCTGCTACTCGAGCATCAACTTGTTCTTTTACTTTTTGCTGGCGCTGTTGGTGCTTGTCGTTTGTTGATTCAGTCATTGTTATGTCCTTGGTAAATTTTAATAATTTGTTCAATATTTAAATGTGTTTGGCACATTTCAGCGAGGCGTTCTAGCTGGCGCTCGCGATGCTCATTGATGCTGATACCACTAATTTCACTGTCTGGTTTTAGCCACTTTAATAGCAGCTCTGTAGCAGCTGCGTTGTCAAATAAGCCATGTAAATAAGTACCAGCAATAGCATTATCATCACTAATAAAACCATCAGTTTCAAAGCCATTTGGGTGTTTATTAAAGCGAATAAGTGGTTTGTTGAGCGCTTGACCTTTACTGATCCCAGCATGTATTTCGTAACCCTGACAAGCAACCTGCTGCTGGTTTAAATTGAGTATTGCATTTACTTGGCTTAGCACTTTTTGCTCACCTAAAATGGTATTAAAATCACTAAGCGCTAACCCAGCTATTTGCCCTAATGATGATTCCACCGCATTAGGGTCACAAATCGTATTACCTAGCATTTGCATACCGCCGCAAATACCCAATACTTTGCCACCATAGCGTAAATGGCGTTTTATTTGCTGATCCCAGCCTTCATTTTTTAAAAATACCAAATCGCTAAGTACATTTTTACTGCCAGGCACAATAATTAAATCAACATCAGGAATTGTTTGAGTATGGCGCACATAGGTTATATTTATATTTGGGTGTAATCGCAGTGCATCAAAATCGGTATGATTACTAATATGAGGCACTAGCAGCACCGCAATATTAATGCTGGCCTCGGTCACATTATTATCTATGGCAACGGCATCTTCGGCATCAAGTGCTAAATCGTGTAGGTAGGGTAACACCCCTAACACAGGTTTACCGGTGTACTCTTCAAGCCAATCTAACCCGCCTTGTAATAGGCTAATGTCACCACGAAAACGGTTAATCACAAAGCCTTTTACCCGTGCTTGCTCTGATTCGCTTAATAGCGCCAAAGTCCCTACTAGGTGAGCAAACACACCCCCTTTATCAATATCAGCAATAATAATAACCGGGCAATCGACCTTTTCGGCGTAGCCCATATTGGCGATATCGTTTGCGCGTAAGTTAATTTCAGCTGGGCTACCAGCCCCTTCAACCAACAATAAGTCAAAGCGTTTAGCTAAACGGTTATGCGAGGTTAATACCGCTTCCATAGCCACTTTTTTGTAGTCATGGTAAGAGTCGGCTTCCATATTACTAATAGCCCTACCATGAATAATAACTTGCGCGCCGGTATCACTATTGGGTTTGAGTAATATCGGGTTAAAGTCTATTTCAGGTGCAACTTTTGCCGCAACGGCTTGTAATGCTTGTGCTCTACCAATTTCACCGCCATCATGAGTTACGGCACTATTAAGCGCCATATTTTGCGGTTTAAACGGCGCAACATTAACACCTTGATTAGCAAACACTCTGCAAAGTGCTGCAACCAGGGTACTTTTACCCGCATCTGAGGTAGTGCCTTGTACCATTAGTGTTTTCATTATTGAACCACCAGCTGGCGCTTACGAAAATACAATATACTTAAAAAGAATAGACTGCCGATAGCCGCCGTGATCACCCCGATTGGCAACTCTTGATTACTTAATAGTGAGCGAGCAAGCACATCGACCCATACCATAAATATGCCCCCGACTAATCCGGTCATTAATAACCCAACACGGCTACCTTGAGAGATAAAAAAGCGCACTATGTGCGGCACCATTAAGCCAACAAAGCCAATTCCGCCACAGTTAGCAACCAATACGGCCGTGATCAACGAGCTTAAAATAAGCATTAAAATTCTAAAGCGATGCACCCTAACACCAAGCGTTGTCGCGCTTTCATCGCCTAACAACATCGCATTAAGCTGGCGCCTAAAACCCAACATGATTATTGTACATGCCATAATGACTAAGGCAGGTAACAGCAGCGACTGCCACTGTGCTCTAGCAAAACTACCTAAAGTCCAAAATAAAATAGCCGCGACTGCTTGTGGATCGCTCCAATAAAGTAACAAACTAGTAAAAGCACTAAATAAAAATGATAAGGCCACCCCTGCCAATAACATCGACTCAACTTGAGCGTTGCGCTGGCTACCTGCAATTAAAATTAATAACCCCATCGCAACTAAACTGCCGGTTAATGCCGCCCCAGATAGTGCAATACCCGCCCCAGCTCCTACCAAGGACATTAATATAACCACCCCTAATGAAGCACCAGACGAAATACCAAATAAATAAGGATCAGCTAAGGGATTACGGGTGACTGTTTGTAGTATTAAACCTGCAATCGCTAAGCCACTACCGGCTAAAAAAGCCAGCAAAGTACGTGGCATTCTTAATTCAATAATAATACGGCTGGTAAATGAAGCCTCGTTTGAAAAGGTTAAGCTTTGATATACATCTGCTAGCGACGTAGGTACCGCACCAAAACTCAGTGCAATAAATAAACTTAATAGTGCGCATAGTAGCGCAACGATTAATGCAACGGTATGGTTAGAAAAAACCGTCATATTATTGGTATCCATAATAATAAGTAATATGAGGAATAGCCTCACCCGAAGCTGCTGATTGAGGGTGAGTGCTCACTTGTGCACAAACGCCAAACACCTCATCCAGCATCTGCTCAGTGACCACTTTATTTGGCTTACCTGCATCAACAACTTTTCCATTTTTAATAACCACTAACTCATCACACATAGCAGCAGCTAAATTTAAGTCATGAAATGACGCAAATACCGTAATACCTAAAGATTTAGCCAGCTCCATCAGTTGAATTTGATATTTCACATCAAGGTGACTAGTTGGTTCATCCATAATAAGAAGTTGCGGTTGCTGCACAATAGCGCGGGCAATAAAGGCTCGTTGCTTTTCACCGCCAGATAGCGAATCAAATAATTGAGTACTATGAGATTCAAGCCCCACATGACTAATAGCCTGAGCTATTTTTTGTTTATCTGCTTGGGTGGTCGAGCTAAATAGCGTTTTATACGGGGTAAGCCCTAGAGCTACAACATCGAATAACGAGAGATTAAATTGCGACGGTGTTTCTTGTAGCACTACCGCAACTTGCTTGGCATAGTCTTCGCTTTTTAGCTGCCAAATATCGGTGTTATTAAATTTAACCTCTCCCGCTGACGGCTGATTAAATCGATACAAGCAACGCAGTAAACTCGATTTTCCCGCACCATTAGGACCAATTAAGCCAACAAACTTGCCACGCTCAATACTCAAATTAATATGCTCAAGGATTAAGGTGTTACCCACTCGCCAAGAGACATTATTAACGGTTAGAAGTGCAGTTTTTTTAGCGGTTTGAGTGTGCAAAAAATTATCCTAGGCAGGGAAAACCCACACTCAGTACCACAAGTACCAAAAAGAAAATGAGTTAACCCGCTCGTTATATGAAGTTTTAAGGCACTTGTATCTGACTTACAGTAAAACTGATTACAGTTACGGGTATAGTTGAGGAGTTTCACCTCATTCCAAATGCTTGGCTATTATGCGCAGATAAGTAAATAATTTAAAGCAAAAAAAACCGCACTCAACTGAGTGCGGTTAAAAGGGAGTGTTTTAACTAAGGTTTAGTTAAAACTTATATTCCATACCTAAACCTAGGTAATCTTGGTCAACATTGCTGTCCATATCAAAGCTTGAGTAAAAACCAAATACTTTAAGGTTTTTGTTTAGTTTATGGTCAACACCTACCGATATCGCGCTTTTATCATCGCTGTCATCAAAATCCATTGTTTGGTATTGCACTTTGAAAGTGTTGCTACCCATAAGGTAAGCTGCATTCACTAAGTAACCGTCAGCCTCAGCGCTGCCATCTACTTTTTCTTGTGTTTGGTACATTGCGCCAAGTCTAAAATCTTCAATTTTACCTTGAACTGTTGCACGCACTACATCGTAACCATTGACTTCGCTATCAGCAGCAATGGCAGCATATACTGCGCTCTTTTTAAGGCCTGCATCACCGTAAGTTAACGCCACTGAGTAGCCATTTTTGGCATCTACGTCGTCTTCTGCAATAAATGACGCTAATACTTTAAAACCTTCATATGAGTTTGAAGCATAAGATACTGAGTTACCTAAACGATTTTCACCTTTAAAGGTATTTTTTATATCACCTTCTTCAAGATCGTTGAAAAGATCTAGCTTCCCCTGCGCTTGCTTAAGCGCGGTATCATTTCGGCCTATCACAACCTGACCAAATCCGCCTTTAAAGCCCACATATTGATTACGCGCTGAAATATTGTCGTCATCACCTTTAGAATCGGCATCAGACACATCGACCTGAAATTCAAACTTATAAACCGCTTCTAAACCGTCTGAAATTTTTTCAGACCCTTTAAGTCCGAAACGAGATGCATTACTTTTAATTTCAGTAAACGATCCTTCACCATCGTCAGATGATTGAACGGTTACATTTGCTTTACCGTAAATATCTACCTCTGCAAGTGTATTAAAAGATAAACCACTAAGTAGGGCTAAGCATAAGCTCGATTTTGCAAATTTCATGTTATTTCCTCGATAATCACAAAAGACTAATTTTTAAAACAGCAGCAGTGTGTCACCACTAAATGACAAAAATATTACAAAGGACACATTTTTGTCTTTTTAAATTAATAAAACTGCATTAAATCTGAAATCAAAATAACATGTAAAATAAACTGCCTACCGACTACTTACTTTGTTTCAATAAACTCGGTGTCATTTGCGTTAACAAATTAACCAAGGTTTCTATCAGCTCTTTCTGTTCGTTATCTCTATGATAGGCAACAAATACATCTCTTGAGGTATTTTCTACCCCTTTTACATGAAAAAGTTCGCCTTTTTCTAAATGATCTTTAACTAATACCTGTGGAATAAACGCACTGCCGCCACATTGCAGTATTAAATCAAGCGCAATACGCCCTGTACTGGTTCTAAAATAAGGCGGTGTTTTACCGGTAAACTGACGCGCATGCCAAAGAGAAAACGTGGTTCCCCAATCAACATACACATATTGATTATCAAAAAAGTTATCACTGGTTGCCGTATCGTAACCACTCACCGGAATAATAGGCAGTTCACAAATACGTTCAACCACAAGTTCATCAACTTTAGGGGGATCAAACAAAATAGCTAAATCAAGCGTACGCTCCAACAATAAGCGAGTGCTTTCTTGTTGCGCTTTCACTTCTGCCACCAGCGATACACCAGGCATCGCCGATACAATATTTGTAATACCAAACTGTAAAAATGCATCCCAAATATTAGGCGTACCAGCTAAGCTAATTTGCTTATGCATATTATCTGCAAGTGCAACATCCACTTTGGCTCTTTGCATCCCAGTAATAATCATTTGCGCATGCGGTAACAAACGCTCACCTGGGGCCGTGAGTTGAATATTATTACGCTGACGAATAAATAAATTTACGCCTAAGCCCTGCTCTAGTTGGCGAATTCTAAAACTCACCGCAGACTGCGTTATGTATAGGTTTTCTGCCGCTTTACCAAAATGGCGAGTACGCACCACTTCAACAAATGTTTTTAATAAATCTATGTCCAATTTTTTATCCTCACGATAAAAATTTTTTGTTTAAAAAAATAGCGATTATGTCCCATACTCCAGCTAATAATTGGTATGAGGGTACAGCTATGAGCAATGATATTTCACTACTTCGTCAAGCATTCGTAAGTCAACGTCAATTTTATGATGACCAAAATTTTCCACGCGGATTTAGCCGCAGCGGACACTTTACCCTGTTAGAGGCAAGTATTTTAGAGCAGCATGGTGTTGTTTTAAAAAGCCTGTATAACAAAACAGTTGAGCCACAAAACGAACATCAGCAACAATTTGTAAATGCGGTTAGTGGCGCAATAGAGCCAAGTAACCCAATTGAACGAGCATGGGTTAAATATTTAAAGTTAACAACCTGCAAAACAAAATTCCATACATTATTTGGACGCTCAAAAATTTCAGGGCCAACACCAATAAGCCAAGATTATTATTCTGAGGCAGACAATCTATAAGTCACTACAATAGTTGCTTTTTGGCGTTTTAGCAGTTACAACTTGTATAAGCAAACACTTTTGCAAAATTTAAACAGGCTGCCACGTGACGCACAGAATACTTATTGTTGAAGACACCCCCACTATTGCGCGAGTGCAAAAGCATATCGCGCAAAAAATTGGCTATGAAGTTGATATTGCCCAGTCGCTGGCTGAGACTAAAGAGCTAATAAGTAAACATGCTTATTTTTGCGCAGTCGTTGATTTTATATTGCCTGATGCCCCGAAAGGGGAAGCGGTTCCCTGCACGATTGCAGCAGATATCCCTACCATTGTTATGACTGGCAATATCGATAATCAAACTCGCGACACCGTCGAAAAGTACCCTATTATTGATTACATTATCAAAGGCAATAAACAAGCTTACGAATATTTAGAAAAGCAGCTTTATCGCCTACCTCGCAATAAGCAAGTTAAAGTACTGGTTGTTGATGACTCAGCGTCTACACGCCAATATATTTGTAATTTATTAACGCGTCATAAATACCAAATATTACAAGCAGCCGATGGCCTAGAGGCACTTAAAGAGCTTGAAAATACCCCTGACATCTCTGTGATTATCATAGATAAAGAAATGCCTAATATGGGCGGTATTGAACTGTGTAATGAAATTAGGCGCATTTATAGTAATGAAGAAAAAGCCATTATTGGTATCTCAGGCGCTACATCGTCTAATTTGTCTGCCTTATTTTTAAAAAATGGGGCAAATGACTACTTGTATAAACCTTTTAATAGTGAAGAATTTTACTGCAGGTTAAGCCAAAACGTCGATATGCTAGAGCATATCGAAACTATAAAGCGCCAAGCCAATACTGACTATTTAACTAAACTCCCTAATCGCCGTTACTTTTTTGAAGAGGCTAATAAGTCATTAAAGCAGTTTAAAAAAGCAAAAGCACCAGCCATGTTAGCTATGCTTGATATTGACCATTTTAAAGCTATTAATGATACCTATGGCCATGATGCCGGAGATGAAGTTCTTAAAGGGCTTGCGATATGCTTTAATAAATATTTTGAAAACCAATTGGTTGCCCGTTTAGGCGGAGAAGAATTCGCGGTATTTTTTACTGAACTGACCAAACAAGAAGCGCTAAAACGACTAGAAAGTTTTCGATTATTTATTGAGCTTAATAGCCATGAGTTTAGCCAAGCACAAATCAAGTTTACGCTGTCGATAGGCTTCAGCTACAGTGAAACCTATCAAATTGACGAGTTATTAAAACAAGCCGACTTAAAGCTCTACAAAGCCAAAGAGTCGGGTCGTAATAAAGTGGTTTAGTTTAACTAAACCACACCTGAGGCGACAATGGCTGCTTTTCTGCGTTTACGCGATTGATGGTATGAGTCCCAACTAAAAATAGCCAGTGCACTCCAAATACAGGCAAAGGTAATTACACGCTCAGCATCAAACACCTCATCGTAAAACACCACTGCTAAAATAAACATTAAGCTAGGCCCTATGTACTGAAAAAAACCAAGCGTAGTGTATTGCAATCGCTTAGCTGCGCCGGTAAAACACAGCAATGGCAGTGTAGTCACTATACCTGCACTTACTAATAGCGCATTAGTTAGCCAATCATTCGCTGGTAAATTAGACGTTTCAGTCGGCGCCATTAACCACCAATAGGTCAGTGCCACCGGTAATAATATTAATGCCTCAATTAAAATCCCAGGCAGGGCATCAACCTGTAGTTTTTTACGTAATAGGCCATATAACGCAAAAGAAGTCGCTAACGAAAATGCCACAACCGGAAATGAACCAAAACTAATTAACTGTAATAAAACACCTGTAAAAGCCAAGGCAACAGCAGCTCCTTGCAACTTACGTAACCGCTCGTTTAAAAACACCATACCAAGTAATACATTTAACAAAGGATTGATATAGTAGCCTAAGCTGGCATCTAGCATGTGGTTGTTATTAATAGCCCATATAAACAACCCCCAGTTAAACCCCAATAAGGTCGAGGTAACAACTAGCATCAGAATTAATTTAGGTTGGATTAAAATGCGTTTAATTTTATCCCAGTAGTTGAGCACACTCACCACCAAAATAAGAAACATCACTGACCAAATAACACGATGCATTAAAATTTCAAATGCTGATACATGTTGGATCATCTTAAAATAAATGGGTGCTAGGCCCCACATAAAAAAGGCGAGGCAGGCAAAAATGGCGCCCTTTCGCTGCTCGGTATCAATCGACATAGTAACCACTTGATGATTTAAAAGGCCGTAAGTTTAACCCCCTCTCACTTTTTAGCCAACTAAATACGTGCCCGTTCCAAACGCTATTTGTACCGACTGCTCGTTATGTAACTCCATTCGGCACACGCACACTTTATTTCCTGAGCGAATAAGTGTGGCGCTGGCAATAAATACCTCCCCTTTACCTGGGCGTAAATAATCAGTACGTAAATCTATGGTGCCCAGTGTTGCTAACTTTTTATGCACACTGGGTAAGTCGGCATCATCTAGTTTTCCTATTACACTTGCTGCAGCAAGCATTCCGCCTACATTGTCGAGCACCGCAGAAATCACTCCACCGTGAAGAATCTTTTGCGCCGGATTACCAATTAATACGTCTTGCCAAGGAAATGATATTTTAGCTTGTTCAGTACTAAGTGACTCTACTGCTATTTTTAAAAACTGGTTAAAGGGCATGTTATTAACAAACAGCGCACCTACTTGATCGATCAACATTTCTTTATTCATTATTATTCTCTATGTTTTCAGTGGTACGATGAGTAAAGCACAGCTTGAGGCTATTGTAACCCCCTGCAGATTTTAGTTTATCACTACAGATGTGTGTACCAAGTAATGAAAGCTAAAGACATCCTGATAAAAAACCACTAAAATAGCGCCGATGAATACACTAACTCCTTCTCCTAATACGCTCGTGCGTAAACCCGAAACTGTACTCAAACAAGTGTTTGGTTACAGTGAATTTCGCGACGGTCAAAGTGCAGTAATTGATGCCGCCATTAATGGCCAAGATTCATTAGTATTACTACCCACCGGTGGTGGTAAATCGGTGTGTTACCAAATACCCGCGTTGGTATTAGAGGGAGTCACCATTGTTATTTCGCCGCTGATCTCTTTAATGCAAGATCAAGTTGCCCAATTACAAGCATTGGGCGTAAAAGCCGCTTATATCAATAACAGTTTAGCCCGTGAAGAACGACAATTAGTATATCAACAGCTACATCAAGGGCTGATAAAGCTACTTTATGTCGCTCCCGAAAAAGTGTTACAGCACGATTTTTTAGAACGACTTTCTCATTTAAATGTGAGCTTGTTTGCTATTGATGAAGCTCATTGTGTTTCTCATTGGGGTCACGATTTTAGACCACATTACTTTAGATTAAATGAGCTTAAGCAGCGCTTTGCACACGTGCCTATGATGGCACTGACGGCCACCGCCGATAAAGCAACTCGCTTTGATATTGTTGAACAACTAAAACTACAGCAGCCTTATATTCATACTGGCAGCTTTGATCGCCCTAACATTCGTTACACCATAGAAGAAAAATTTAAACCTATGGTGCAGTTGCTGCGTTACTTAAAAGAACAAAAAAACCAAAGTGGCATTATTTATTGTACCAGCCGTAAGCGCGTTGATGATATCGCTGAAAAACTCGCCGATGCAGGCCTTAATGCTGCCGCTTACCATGCGGGAATGAGTAACGAACAGCGCCAATTTGTGCAAACCGGATTTGCCCGTGACGACATTCAAATTGTGGTTGCCACCGTTGCCTTTGGTATGGGAATTAACAAGCCTAACGTTCGCTTTGTTCTGCATTACGACATTCCAAAAAGTATTGAAGCTTATTATCAAGAAACAGGCCGCGCTGGACGAGATGGGCTGGCTGCAGAGGCCATCATGTATTTTGACCCTGCCGATATAGGTCGGGTTAGACGCTTTTTTGAAGATATTGACGATGAACAACGCCGCCGCGTAGAAGAGCAGCGCTTTAATGCCATGGCCAGCTTTGCCGAAGCACAAACGTGTCGCCGTCAAATATTATTGAACTACTTTAGTGAGTACCAACGCGAGCCCTGTGGTAACTGTGACATTTGCTTAAATCCACCTAAAAGTTTTGATGGCACATTAGTCGCACAGCAAGCACTTTCGTGTGTGTATCGCGCACAGCAACGATTTGGGTTAGGTTACATTGTAGAATTATTACGCGGCGCGAATACTAGCCGCATTCGTGATAACAACCACCATGAACTCAGCACCTATGGCATAGGTAAAGATAAAAGCAGTGAATTTTGGCTTAGTATTTTACGCCAACTTATTCATCAAGGGCTATTAAGCCAAGATATAACCCAAGGCGCTTCATTGCGTTTAACTGAAGCTGCACGGGCTATTTTAAAAGGTGAGTATGCACTGCAATTGGCCGAGCCTCGCTTACAAGCTAAACACGTTTATCAGGATAAATTAGCGCAGTTTAATTACGATAAAAAACTATTCGCTCGCCTGCGTGCATTGCGTAAAGAATTAGCCGATGCCGATGATGTGCCGCCTTATGTAGTATTTAACGATAAAACGCTAGCCGAAATGGCGCAGCTTATGCCCACTAACGACAGTGAATTTTTAAAAGTGTCGGGGGTTGGTTTTACTAAATTAAACAAGTATGGCGGTGAGTTTTTAACCGCAATTCGACATTACCTAACAACGCAATAAGCCCCTTATGACCGAACTTGAATACGATCACACACATCAATGTATTATTGTTAAACCGACAGAGCTGCCGCACGATGAAGACTTTGAATTGTGGGGAACGTTATTTTTGCATAGCGATGAAATTAGCATTAATGAGTATGCCGCTGGGGCAGATCGTCATCAACTGCGTTTTAACTATGCTAACCACACATTTAATTTAAATTTTGAGCATTACAGCCAAAGTGTATGGATCAATGGTGAAGGACAAGATGCCGACAACCTATTGGCAGCGTTAACATTTTATTTAAGCTAAGGCCACGTCTATTTATCGCTAATACCTTATAATTGCTATAAAAAATAAACTAAATTGGCACTTTTACTTACATATTAATAACAATGATGTAAGCTAAGAGTAAGTGTTTTATTTTGCAAAATAGCGCTAAAGAGGGTCAATGCTAAATAGAAAATGGATTGCACGTAGTTGTTTTAGCCTTTCTATTTTGAGTATGTTTATGCTCAGCGTTTGCGCGCACGAAGCGCCACTAGCCCAAACCTGCCAAAATGACGATTCATTGAAAACTTCTGCAATTAACTTGCGTCGACAAATCGAGTCTCAACCTCCACCGCTTACGATAAATAGTAACGCTAAAATTGCCTCAATTAATCTTAAACAACTTAATGTTTTTAATACCGAACTCGAAGCTGAAAACAACGCACTATTTCGCTTTGCTAACCGTGCACATATACAAACTGAGCCTGAGGTTATTAAAAGCATTTTATTGTTTAAAGCGGGTGATACTTTTAATCAAAAAACGCTAGCGGAATCTGAGCGGCTACTGCGTAAACAAAACTATTTATATGACGCACAAATCATTGCCAACGAAAACTGCGATGGCGATGTTGATGTAACCGTGGTGACTCGCGATTTATGGACTTTATTACCAGAGCTTAGCTTTAGCCGCAGTGGCGGCGAAAATAAATCAAGTATTGGCTTTCGCGAGTCGAACTTATTTGGTTGGGGCAAACGGTTATCGTTTGCACGTAAAACAGACAGTGACCGAAATGGTTATTTATTTGTTTACGATGATCCTAATATCTTATCAACTCGCTACCGAGGGCGTTTAGAGTATGCCGACAACAGCGACGGCAAAAGTCATTTAGTTGAACTAACCTACCCGTTTTATGCCATCGATACACCCTATAGTTATGGCGCCCTGAGTTACTCAACCCAACGAGAAGAAACCTTATACATCAGAGGTGAAAAGTTTAGTGAGTTTGAACAAAAAACCGACCTAAACCAGGTGTTTTTTGGCCATTCTAAAGCCCTTAGTCATAACTGGACCCAGCGCTTGAGCCTTGGTTATATTGATGAGCAACACACTTTCAAAGCGATTGATTCTACCACTACAGCAGTGGCTGAAAACAGAAGCTTAAGTTACCCCTACATCAGCGGTCATTGGTTTGAAGATAACTTTATAAAAGTACGTAACTTTGACAGTATTTATCGTACTGAGGATTTAAATTTAGGTTGGAATATCAAAGCCACCCTGGGCTACTCCGATGAATCAATGAGTAACGACGATAGCCGCGCTGTGTACTCGTTTAATTTTAACAAAGCCCATTTTAGCACTAACCATACCCTTTGGCGTTTTCATGCAGATATTCAAGGTTATTGGAATAAAGAACAAAAACAACTTGAAAACTTAATCACCACCAGCCAAATTCAATATTATTTAAATACCAGTATTGATCAATCTTGGTATGTAAAAGCAAGGCTGCAATACGCAAAAAACCTCACTAATGATAAACAGCTCACCCTAGGGGGCGAAACTGGACTTCGTGGCTATCCTATGGAATTTCAACATGGGGATCGGAGTTTTTTAGTCACTTTAGAAAAGCGCTATTACTGGGAATATGACTTACTACAGCTGTTTAAAGTGGGTGGTGCAGCCTTTTTAGATGTAGGCCGCGCATGGTATAACAACGACACGAATACCCTGTATCAAGTTGAAAATACCCCTGTACTTAAAAATGTGGGTTTAGGTTTACGCCTTGCGCCAATGCAGGTACCATGATCCACCTTGATATTGCCGCGCCACTAAATAAATACAACGATGTTGACTCGGTACAGTGGCTACTGAGCGTCAAAAATTCTTTTTAAATCACTACTGCGCACAAAGCTAAAACGTTAAACTGTGCGCCTATCATTATTGTGAGAATACGTTTTGGAATTAATCACTGTTTTAGAGCTTGTGGGCACACAATATAAATTAATCGTAACCATTATTGCCCTTTTAAGCTTTCCGTTGCTGTTAAAGCTAACTAAAAAATTACTCGAAAAAGCCATTCGAGGTAAAATCGATTTACACCGAAAATACCGTGCAGAGTTACTATTAAAAATAATACTCGCCTTTGTTATGTTGTGCTTAGTGTTGGTTTTTTGGGGAATAGAGCTGCGTGGTTTATTAGTATTAGGCTCTTCCTTATTTGCCATGTTAGGCGTTGCGCTGTTTGCCGCTTGGTCATTATTAAGTAACTTAACCGCATTTTTACTGATGTTTATTCAAAATGACTGCCGTGTAGGTTATTGGGTAAGAATTGTGGATGGAGCCAACGCCATTGAAGGGCGTATTATTGAAATGGGGCTGATGAATGTCTTACTCGAACACGTTGATGGCCACAGAGTGATTTACCCTAATAACTTATTTGTTACCCGCCCGGTGTTAGTGCTTAATACGGAGCCTAAACCAACAAAAGCGCCTAAAATTAAACGCATTATTGGCCCTAAACCGCGTAGCTAAACAACATCTATTAAAAAACCGCGTTAGCTTAAAACTAAGGCGGTTTTTATATCTACAGATAAAGTCATACCAATTCACTTAATTGAGAAAATTGGTATTAATTATTTAGTTCAGCCGTTTTCAGCTCATCATCTAAATCATTTATCTCATCAATAAAGGTTTCTAACTGCTGCTCTACCAAACTATTTGCATGCGCAAAATAAGCAATATGGAATACGGCATCGCCTTCATTTACCAGTGGCATGGTCTGCTGGCCAATAATAATACCGCTTCGAGGAGCAAGGAGTTCAAGTTCTGAATCGCCAAGCGGACTGCTAATATAAGCAAGCACTTGGCCTTTCATTACTCGCTCACCTAACGATACTTGCGCTCTTACTATGCCGTCTACTTCTGCACGCACCCAACTAGTGGAGCTTGCAATCACAGGATCAGGCAGTTTTTTAGGACGTTTACCGCGTATCATTTTTAAATGTCGCATCACATAATCAACCCCTTGCACGCCTGCAGCAATCGCAATAGGGTCAAAGCGCAGTGCTTCACCCGCCTCATAAGTAATAACAGGTATACCTAAATTAGCGGCTTCACTACGCAGCGAGCCATTACGTAATGACGCATCTATAACCGCAGGCGTACCAAAGGCTTTAGCCATTTGCGCTGTTGCTTCATCGGCTAAATTAGCGCGAATTTGCGGTAAGTTAGTACGGTGAATCGCCCCCGTATGCAAATCAATAATATGCGTACAATGCACAGCTACTTGGTTAAAAAACATATACGCCATGCGACCTGCTAATGAACCACGCTCAGACCCCGGAAAACTTCGGTTCATATCACGGCGATCGGGCAGATAACGCGATTTATGAATAAAACCAAATACATTCACAATCGGAACCGCAATTAATGTACCACGCAGCTGATTAGGGTCGATTTTAGCCAGTAACTGGCGCACAACCTCAACCCCATTTAGTTCGTCGCCGTGTATAGCCGCACACACCATCAATACAGGGCCTTCCATTACACCGTTAACCACTTCAATAGGAATATTAAGCGGTGAATGGGTGTAAAGCTTTGCAGCTTCTAGCGCGAGTGTTTTACGTTCACCTACACCAATACTTTCACCTAATAGGGTGAAAGGTCGGTTAATTTTAACCTTTGCCACGAGTTGCCGTTCCTTTACTTGCAGCATTTTTCTCGATGAAATCAATCACCATGCCCGCAATGTCTTTACCTGTTGCCACTTCAATCCCTTCAAGACCTGGCGATGAATTTACTTCCATAACCAAAGGACCACGAGATGAGCGAAGTAAGTCAACGCCAGCAACGTTTAAGCCCATTGCTTTTGCCGCTGCAACCGCTGTTTTACGCTCTTCTGGCGTAATACGCACCAGTGTAGCGCTACCACCACGGTGAAGGTTTGAGCGGAACTCACCTTCTTGTGCTTGACGTTTCATTGCAGCAATCACTTTATCTCCGAGTACAAAGCAACGAATATCCGCACCACCCGCTTCTTTAATATATTCTTGTACCATGATATTGGCTTTTAAACCCATAAACGCTTCAATAACACTTTCAGCCGCTTTACGTGTTTCAGCAAGTACCACACCAATACCTTGAGTGCCCTCAAGTAGCTTAATTACGACCGGTGCGCCACCTACCATTTCGAGTAAGTCTTTTACGTCATCTGGCTTGCTAGCAAAGCCTGTTACTGGCATGCCTACGCCTTTGCGTGATAATAATTGTAGAGAACGTAATTTATCGCGCGAACGAGAAATAGCCACAGATTCATTAACCGGATAAACACCCATCATTTCAAACTGGCGTAATACAGAACAGCCATAAAAAGTAACTGATGCGCCAATACGCGGAACAATGGCATCAAAATCTTTTAGGTTTTCACCACGATAATGAATTTCAGGCTGCTCTGAGTTTATATTCATATAACAACGTAGCGCGTTAATCACTTTTACTTCATGACCACGTTGCTCAGCCGCTTCAATTAAACGACGCGTTGAATATAAATTTTTGTTGCGAGATAAAATACCAATTTTCATAGTTAAAACCTTAACTAAATTATGTTGAGCAAGCACATATAAGTATGTTTGCTACTCAACGAATTCTTATAATAAATGTGATAAAGCCGGATCAACGACTATACGATTTTCCATAGCTGTGCGTCCTAATAACATTCTAAACTTCATTGACGCACGACTTGTTAATGTAATTTCTATTGGCCAACTAAATTCGCCGGCATGTAATGTAGTTTCAATAAAGTAACGCAATTCTTTTTGGCCACTAGAGCTGGTAACGTACTTCATCTTTTTAACTTTGGCATTGCAGGTAATTTGCGTTTGCTCGTCTTCTTGCAATGGTTGGGCTGTAAATTTAACCCATTTTTCGCCTTCCACTTCATATTCTTCAATATTAATTGCATGAATACAGGAAGTACGTGCACCGCTATCTATTTTTGCTTTAATTTGCTCGATGCCCAGCTCGGGTAAACTCAACCACTCACGCCAACCAACTGTTATTTTTGTCGTCATAAATGTGCCCTTAGTAAAAAAAGTGTTTTATACGCTACAGTCAACAAAACACCAACAAAATAAATTCATCTACTCGATAAGCCGATTTGATTGACCTTTTAAGTTAACTCGTTTAACAATGCACCCCTAACGTATGCACTTAACCATAGGCTAAAAAACAATTTTTTGTTGATTAACTCTACAAAGTAAAGCTAAGTTAAATACACTACAGTCAACTGTATTAAAAATATACTATCTATGAGAAATTATTATGATCAATGGTTTACTTCATGCGCTTATTCTTGATGAACAAGGCGGGGCTCGCCCAATAGAAAACAGTAAACAGTTACACCAATGGCAACCTACTGATGGAAAGCTGTGGGTGCATATGGATTACAGTCAAAAAGAAGCCGTTGATTGGTTAAAAAACTGCGGCCAATTAAACGACTACGAACTTGAATCACTCACCGCAGATGAAACACGTCCTCGCATTACTCCTACAATGAATGGCCATATGCTGTTTTTACGTGGAATCAATTTAAACCCAGCGCAAAGCCCTGAAGACATGGTGTCTATTCGCCTATTTATTAATAAAGACGTGGTGATCACTACCCGTAAGCGCCGATTATTATCAGTGCAAGATATTCTAACCTCGTTAAATAATAATGAGGGGCCAAGCAGTATTTCTGAACTAGTGTGTAGCTTAGCGCAAAAGCTCACTTCACGTATGCAAACGGTAATAGATGAACTAGATGAAAGCTTAGATGATTTTGAAGAAGAAATTGATGAGCCTAGTAAAAAGTTTGATAACCAAGGCTTGTCGCAACTTCGCCGCCAAACAATCGCGCTAAAACGTTACTTAAAACCGCAAAAAGAAGCGCTCAGCAACATGGTTAATAATCATTACCCATGGCTGTTTGACGATGATAAAGCCAAGCTAAATGAAACCACCAATTTACTTATTCGCTATTTAGAAGAGCTCGATAGTTCAATAGAACGTGCACTCGTTATTCAGCAAACCATTACTAACCAAGTGTCTGAGCAATTAAATCAGCGTATGTATGTGATGTCGGTGGTGGCTGCTTTATTTTTACCGCTGGGCTTTTTAACTGGATTATTGGGGGTCAATGTCGGCGGTATACCTGGAACAGAAAGCCCCTATGCATTTACTGCATTTGTGGTCTTTTTGGTTGTTTTGACTGGTGGGATTGGTATTTACTTTAAAAATAAAAAGTGGCTGTAATTACAATACAGATCCAACAAGGCACAAAAAAGGCGAACATCATTGTTCGCCTTTTGCATTGGACACCCTTACTCTTGAAAGTAAGTGCCCCAACCGTCGTATTCTACGTCGCATTCAACCGCAAGCTGTGCAAGCTTATCAACGTCTTCCATTATCACGTCAACATCCAATTCGGCTTCAACAACAATGTCAAAACTCCAAATCTTTTCGCCGTCTTCAAGCTCAAGTTCTGCTGGCTCTTCTACATCGTAACCTAGTTTAAACGCAGCCAATGCCGCTTGTTCTAACTTAGTAAAGTCTTCACATACAAAGTGGTGTTCTACTTCATAAAGAATTTCTGGATCGGAACCATCTTCAAGTAGTGAAGTTACGATGTCTTCACTTATTTCACGCCAGTTTTCCATTATTTCTCTCTCACTTGAGCATCTAATTCTGTTATTTTAGCAGCCATAATACTGTGCACACTTTTAGCATGTTCACGGGCACTGATACTGTTATCAAGTGCTATGGGGGCTAACATTTCAATGTAAATTGTACCATTATCCCAGCGATTTAGTTTAATGGTTTTATCGGTTGTGTTCATACATACTGGCACAACAGGCGCCTCTGCACTCATTGCGGTATGAAATGCACCGGTTTTAAAGGGGAGTAAACCACGACCATAACTACGCGTCCCCTCAGGGAACATCCACACCGATAAGCCTTTTTGTTTTATTTTAGCCGCTGCTTTTGAGATTGTGCCAGCAGCTTTTGAACGATTTGCTCTGTCGATTAAAATATTACCCGATAACCAATAAAGCTGACCAAAAAATGGGATCCATTTAAGACTTTTTTTGCCAACGCTCACACAATTTTTTGGTACCATGGCTGGAATAGTAAATAAATCGTAGCTATTTTGATGATTCGCTACATACACAGCAGGCCCTACCTTAAGCGCATCGGGATGATATTTTAGTTCTAATTTAACCCCAAGCATTTTAGTCATTGAGCCAAACCAACTTGCAATAACATGCACATTATTAGGATGAAATGGTCTAAATATTGATAACAACAAACCAAAAAAACAACTTAATAATATAAACAACAGCATTATTAAAATACGTATAACAGCTAGCAAGTGCGCCTCTCCAATATAACCACAATCATGTATTGTTTTATTATAACGTTATTTTGTTACGCAGACGAGAAAATAGCGCACAAGCGTGCGCTGAAATAAAACAGTCATAAAAAAACGGCTTACCTGAGTAAGCCGTTTTCTAATTTGATCTCAAGATTAACTTGGCTCTGCGTCTGAATTTGGCTCATCAACTTGTTGCGGTGTTAACTCTACCACAGCTTCATCAACGCGCTGTAAACCACGAGGTAACTTGTTCCCTCTGCGGCCTCGCTCGCCATGGTAATGCTCAAGGTCGCTTGGTTTAAGGGTCAGCTTACGCTTACCTGCATGCAGCGTTACACTGCTGCCTTGCGGCACAACAGCTAATACTTTTACAAACTCTTCGCGGGCTTGTACTTTCGCACCCGGAATAGAAATAATTTTATTACCCTTACCTTTACCTAACTTAGGTAGGTCACGCAGTGGGAATAACAACATCCGCCCTTCGTTAGAAATCGCCATACAGTAGTCAGTAGCCACGTCGTTAACGCGAATTGGCGAAAGTAACACACCACCTTTTGGCACACTCACTAACGCTTTACCGTTTTTGTTTTTGCTGACTAAATCTTTAAAGTCAGTAATAAAGCCATAACCGGCATCAGAAGCCATTAGCAATACTTGAGCGTCTTCACCCATAACTACGTGCTCAAAGCTTGCGCCTGAGGTTAGATTAAAGCGCCCTGTCATTGGCTCGCCTTGGCTTCTTGCAGAAGGAAGGCTGTGGGCATCGGTCGCAAATGCACGCCCAGCTGAATCTAAAAATACCGCAGGCTGATTACTTTTACCTCGCGCTGATGCTCTATAACCATCACCAGCTCGGTAATTTAATCCTTCTACATCTAAGTCATGACCCTTACCAACCCGTGCCCAACCTTTATCAGATAAAACAACAGTCACAGACTCTGAAGGGATTAAATCTTTTTCGCTCAGAGCTTTGGCTTCCACACGCTCAATAACAGGTGAGCGACGATCGTCGCCATACATTTCTGCGGCTTCTTGAATTTCTTTTTTAAGCAACGTCGACATGCGACGGTCTGAGCCCAATGTTTGCTCTAATTTGTCACGCTCTTTGGCTAATTCGTCTTGCTCACCACGAATTTTAAACTCTTCAAGTTTTGCCAAATGGCGAAGTTTTAATTCTAAAATGGCTTCCGCTTGAATATCAGTTAAATCAAAGCGCTCCATCAATATTGGTTTGGGCTTATCTTCAGAGCGGATAATTTCTATAACTTCATCAATATTTAAAAAGGCAGCCAGTAAACCTTCTAAAATATGTAATCGAGCCAGTACTTTATCAAGTCGATATTGCAAGCGACGACGTACTGTTTCGCGTCTAAAGGTTAACCATTCAGTTAAAATACTACGTAAATCTTTAACCTGTGGACGGCCATCTAAGCCCAGCATGTTTAAGTTTACGCGGTAATTTTTTTCAAGATCGGTGGTGGCAAATAAGTGCGCCATTAATGGCTCAGCTTTAATTCGGTTTGAACGCGGCACAATCACAATACGGGTTGGATTTTCGTGATCAGACTCATCACGTAAGTCAGCCACCATTGGTAACTTTTTAGCGTTCATTTGCGCTGCAATTTGCTCAAGTACTTTTGCACCCGAACATTGGTGCGGCAAAGCGGTAATGACGATATCGCCCTGCTCTTCACAATACACTGCACGCATTTTAATTGAGCCACGGCCGGTTTTATAAATTTTGTGAATATCAGCTTTAGGCGTAATTATTTCAGCATCGGTTGGGTAATCTGGCGCATGCACTAAACCCAGTAACTCTTCGAGCTCTGTTTTTGGCTTATCAAGTAATAAACAACAGGCACTGGCCACTTCACGCACATTATGCGGTGGTATATCGGTTGCCATACCCACAGCAATACCAGTTACCCCATTAAGTAATATATGCGGTAAGCGCGATGGCAACACTAAAGGCTCATCCATGGTGCCATCGAAGTTTGGCGTCCAATCAACGGTCCCTTGGCCTAATTCTTTGAGTAATACCTCAGAGAATTTAGATAAACGCGCTTCGGTATAACGCATTGCCGCAAATGACTTAGGATCATCAGCTGCACCCCAGTTACCTTGACCATCCACCAAGGGATAGCGATAAGAGAACGGCTGCGCCATAAGTACCATGGCTTCATAACAGGCACTATCACCGTGAGGATGGTATTTACCTAATACATCACCCACGGTACGGGCTGATTTTTTGTATTTAGCACTTGCCGATAACCCCAGTTCACTCATCGCATAAATAATACGACGCTGAACGGGTTTTAGGCCGTCACCAACGTGCGGTAAGGCACGATCCATGATCACGTACATTGAATAATTTAAATAGGCGTCTTCGGTAAAACGCCCCATTGTTTGCTGTTCAATTCCTTGCATTAGCAAGGTATCTGTATCACTCATTAAAGCTTACCTAGTTTTTCTTATAGCTTACGCGGTAAATTACGTTTGCGTAATCATCGCTTACCAATAGACTGCCATCATTTAATTGTGCAAATGCAACAGGGCGTCCAAATGTCGTTTCGTCTTGCATAAAGCCGGTGATCAGTGGCGTATACTTTGTTACCTTGGCATTTTCTATAGTTGCCACAGCCACTTTATAACCAACCTTTTTAGAGCGGTTCCATGAACCATGCTCAGCTACAAATAACTGTTGTTTATAGCTATCAGGGAACTGCTTGCCGGTATAAAAATGAATACCTAATGGCGCAACATGCGCACCTAATGCCAATGCAGGTTGAGTGTAGTCAGCAATCTTTTTGCCTTCACCAAACTCCGGATCAACAATAACGCCACCATGCACGTATGGAAAACCAAAATGTTCTTCTTCTTTAGTGATGCGGTTTAGCTCATCGGGTGGAATATCATCCCCCATCATGTCGCGGCCATTATCGCTAAACCATAGCATTTGCGTGCTAGGGTGAAAGTCAAAGCCTACAGTATTGCGCACACCTTTGGCTAAAGTGGTTATTTCTTTGGTGTCGGTGTTTAACGAAAAAATACGACCAAACCGAGGATCTTCTTCGCAAATATTACAGGGAACACCCACCGGAATAATCAGCTCGCCGTTTGGCGCAAAGCGTAAAAACTTCCAGCCATGGTGGCGCTCTGACGGTAAATCGCTATAAAACACTTCATACTCAGGGTTTTTGAGGTGCTTATCGATATTTTTAAAACGAATAATACGGTGCACTTCACCAACATATAAGTCACCGCCTTTAATTGCTAAACCCGAGGGCATATTCAGTCCCTCTGCAATCACTATTTTTTTATCTGCCACACCATCGCTGTTATGATCAATCAATGCATACACATTACCCGCATTACGCGACCCTGCATACACTATACCTCGGCTTGATACTGCAATTTGCCGAGCATTTTCAACATCATCAGCAAATAAGCTTATTTCAAACCCTGGGGCAGCCGTCAGCTTGTCGAGAATATTTTTCGCCATCACTGGCGATGACATAAAGCAGAGTAACAACAGTGTGCTAAATAGTCTTTTCATTTGCCTCTCCTGTAGCCCAAAGGCTTATCAAACTTGTGCTTTGTTACCGTGATCTTCAAGCCATTGGCGGCGATCTGATGATCGCTTTTTAGCAAGTAACATATCCATCATTTCCATTGTTTGTTCTTCTTCATCAAGTGTTAGCTGCACTAAACGACGGGTATTTGGATCCATGGTTGTTTCACGCAATTGTAGCGGGTTCATTTCACCCAAGCCTTTAAAGCGTTGCACGTTTACCTTACCGCGTTTTTTCTCTGCTTCTATACGCGCTAAAATGCCCGTTTTTTCATCTTCATCAAGCGCGTAATAAACATCTTTACCAATATCAATTCTAAACAGCGGTGGCATAGCAACATACACATGCCCAGTTTTTACCAATTGTGGGAAGTGGCGCACAAATAAGGCACACAATAAAGTGGCAATGTGCAGTCCATCCGAGTCAGCATCCGCTAATATACATATTTTATTGTAACGCAGCCCTGATAAATCACTTGAATCGGGGTCAATACCCAATGCCACTGAAATATCATGCACTTCTTGAGAGGCCAAAATTTGCCCTGATTCTACTTCCCAAGTATTTAAAATTTTACCTCTTAGTGGCATAATTGCTTGGAACTCACGATCTCGCGCTTGTTTAGCTGAGCCACCCGCTGAATCACCCTCTACTAAAAACAATTCTGTGCGGTCATTATCAGCAGCACTACAATCGGTCAGTTTGCCTGGTAATGCAGGGCCTGAAGTAACACGTTTACGAACTACTTTTTTAGCCGCGCGTAAGCGACGCTGTGCATTTGAAATACATAATTCAGAAAGTAACTCTGCGGTGTCAGTGTGCTCATTTAGCCATAAGCTAAAGGCATCTTTTACGACACCCGATACAAACGCAGCACATGAACGTGATGAGAGTTTTTCTTTGGTTTGCCCTGCAAATTGTGGGTCTTGCATTTTTACCGACAATACATAACTACAACGTTCCCAAATATCATCTGGGGTGAGCTTTACACCACGTGGTAATAAGTTTCTAAATTCACAAAATTCACGCATCGCCTCTAAAAGCCCTTGGCGCAGGCCATTTACGTGGGTGCCACCTTGTGCGGTAGGAATTAAGTTTACATAACTTTCGGCTGTTGACTCACCGCCTTCAGGCATCCATACAACGGCCCAATCAGCGCCTTCAATAGAACTTGAAAACTCACCTACAAATGGGTCTTTAGGCAGTATCTCATAGCCTTTAACTGCTTCTACTAAGTAATCTTTTAAGCCGGTTTCATAAAACCACTCTTGGGTTTCTTTCGTTTGTTTATTTACAAACTTAATACGCAAACCTGGGCATAGTACCGCTTTGGCTTTTAATAAATGATTAAGCTTAGTCAGTGAAAAGTTAGCAGAATCAAAATAGCTGGTATCTGGCCAAAAGCGCACGGTAGTACCGGTATTGCGTTTACCCACTGAGCCAATAACATTTAAATCTTCAACTTTATCGCCATGCTCAAAAGCCATTCTAAATTGCTGTGCGTCACGGCGAACCGTTACTTCCACGCGGGTAGATAGCGCATTAACGACCGAGATACCTACCCCATGCAAACCACCAGAGAACTGGTAATTTTTATTTGAAAATTTACCACCTGCGTGTAATTTGGTGAATATTAGTTCAACCCCAGGAATACCTTCTTCAGGGTGAATATCTATCGGCATCCCCCGACCATCATCGCTCACTTCAAGTGAGTTATCTTCATGCAAAATGACATCAATACGCGTCGCATGCCCGGCCATTGCTTCATCAACACTGTTATCAATAACCTCTTGGCCTAAATGATTGGGGCGCGATGTGTCTGTATACATGCCTGGGCGGCGTTTTACCGGCTCTAATCCATTAAGTACTTCAATAGCTTCGGCGTTATAATTTTGTTGAGTCATAGTTTTTATCTTTATATACGCTAATATCTGATTTTAAGAAAATCGACAATGCTTGAAAAAGCTCGCTCAAAGCCATTAAAGCTATGATCGCCGCCAAATTCAATTAACTGTTTACATTGTGAGTAATACTTTATTGCGTGCTGAAAATTTAACACTTCATCCCCTGTTTGCTGTAATAAATACAACAGTTCAGGGTGTTTTAACTCTGTCACCGTTAATGCTTTTAACGCATCTATATGACGAGATTGTAATTGGTAATTATAATCTTGATACGGATTATAATTAGGCCCAAGTATAGGCTCTAATAATGTATATGGGGCAACGGCAGGATTAATTACCACCGCAGGAATTTGATAACGCTGCGATAAATACGTGGCAAAAAAACCACCTAACGAGCTGCCCAATAATACGGTATTCGGTGTTAATAGTTGTTCAAGCGCTATAATCGCCTCTATAGGTTCATGATTTAAGCGTGGCACACAATAATCAACATCATAGTGTGCCATAAGCTCACCAAAGCGCACAGCTTTATATGATTTTTCAGAGCTATTAAAACCGTGAATATAGATTACTCGTTTAACCATACCACGTCCGTGCGTATATGCACCTTTTGTTGCTCAGCATTTAAGTGCAGCATACGATAAGCCGCCCCTTTATCTTCTTGCTGCCAAGTAGCACTGTGCTTTGTAAACTGCACGGAACTGGCCGGTGTCGCGTAAATATCAAGCTCTCTAAATTGCTGTTGGTAGTCATTGTGAACATGCCCATGAAACAGCGCATCAACGCAGCCATTATTAACTAATAAATTTAATAGCTGCGGCCCATTTTCTAGTATGTGTTTATCTAGGTAGCCATTAATAGGCAATGGGTTATGATGGCAAAATACAATATGACGATTATCTGAATCGACTAAACACGCCATAATTTCCTCTAAATGCGAGGGCGTCACCCACCCAGCAGGGGTATTTCCTTTAGAATTAAGTAATAAAAGCTCAAACCCTTGGGCCACAATATGTTTAGCGCGTTGTATTTGCCCGCCACTAATTAAATTGAGCTGATCAATTTCATCATGATTGCCGGGAACCCAAAATACGGGGCAATCAAGGTCACTATTATGAATCAGTTCAGCAAATAATAAATAGGAATTAAAGCTGTGATCTTGGGTTAAATCGCCACCAAATATCAAGGCATCAGGCTGCTGTTTTGCTATATCTGTAAGTGCCCTAGTAAAATGTTCTGCGGTGTTAACCCCAAAATACTCGCCCTGCTTATCGCTAAAAAGGTGACAATCCGTTATATGGGCTATACGAAGCTGGGCTTGCTCAAAATAATACGTATCATCAAACCAAGCCATTATTTACATCCCAATTAAGTGTTGATTGACCTCGCTCTACACAGGCAACCAACCAATCATATAAAAAAGCATTCAACTGATACTTTTCATCTTTTTGATGCATCTTAGGATTAGGGTAGCCATAGGAAGGTTTGATTCGTTGGTGGTAATCATGATGGACAATTTCGGCTACTTTAGCATCATTATATAAGCGCACTGTTAAATACAAAGGCGAAATACCACGTACCATTCCTGATAACTGTTTAATAGATACATCAAGGGTGTACTTGGCATTGTCATCTATGTTGATGGCAAATTCACTGTGGCCCAGTTTGATTTCTCTAACACTGCCAATCGCTCGTTCACGAGGTAGTAATTTTAAAAGGCGTACGTAATTATGCTCACAAAGTGTTAAATACTTTGGAAGGCTTTGAATGTATCGATTAGTGGTTAAAAGTGCTGTCAAAATACCGCCATTACTATTAAAAAATTAAAAACTATGCCCACTTCTTACGTATTCTGTCGCGATTTAGTGCTAACCATTGCAAGCAAATTACCGTAGCCGCATTATCTATTTCACCACTATTAAGTCGCTGTAGTGCTTCGTCTACGTGCATAATATGGGTTTTAATATCTTCACCTTCGGTGTCTAAGCCGTATATACCAGTAGTCATTTGGCTTAAATCGGCGTGAGCTAAATATAAATATAAACGCTCTGTAGTACCGCCGGGGCTTGAAAGGTAAGACAACATAAATTCAAGCTCTGTTAAATTAAGCCCAGCTTCTTCGTACGCTTCTTTCTTTACGACCGATTCATAATCGTCACTGCCGTCAGTCATTCCAGCAATACATTCTAGTAGCCAAGGTGAATGTTTGCTTTTAATAGCCCCTATACGTATTTGTTCTATTAAAAGCACAGTGTCTGATATGGGGTCGTAAGGCAACACAGCAATGGCGTCTCCACGCTCTAAAATCTCGCGACTAATAAGTTCTGATTTACCGCCCGCAAACAAGGCATGTTCAAACTGATACAAATCAACCTGAAAAAAGCCTTTATACAAATTTTTGACCGGCTTTACGCTGACATCTTTATGCGTAAACTGAACAAGTTTTTTATCTGGCACGTAAGCATCCTCTACTTATTAAAAACTTTGAAGTACGTTAATATATTCTGTTACATTTCGACGCACTGTTTTACTCTTTTTATTTTTAGTTATTACGTAAAACAGGTTACCATGGTTTTAGTATAAAAATTGTCTAAGGACCGAACAACATATGAAAAAGAACATTCTTGCGGCGCTAGTTAGTTTATCATGCGCATTAGGCACAACAGCAGCAAGCGCTGAAGATTTACTACAAGTTTTTGAAATTGCAACGGCCAACGATCCTACCGTTTTAAAAGCAAAAGCCCAAGCAGACGCACAATCTTACCAAGCAGATACTGCAATGGCTGCATTATTGCCGCAAATTGGTTTAACAATGGGTTATACAAAAAGTGACTCAACCTCTTTTCAAAGTGTGACGGACCTGACAAGCCAAGTTAAAGTCGAAAGCGACTCTGATCAGTTCACCCGTGGTCTTAGCTTAAGCCAAACTTTATTTGATTTAGGCGCATGGAACTCATTAGACATTGCAGACAAACAAGCGTTGCAAGCAAATGCTCAATACGACTCGGCGAAACAAAACTTAATTGTTCGTGTTGCGGAAGGCTACTTTAACGTTTTAAGTGCGATTGATAACCTTGAATTTATTAAAACGGAAAAACGCGCCATCGAACGCCAGCTTGAACAAACTAAACAACGTTACGCTGTTGGTTTAACGGCAATTACCGATGTACACGAAGCACAAGCACAGTTTGACAACTCTGTTGCACAAGAAATTATTGCTAATAACTCAGTAGAAACAGCGCGTGAGCAACTACGAGAAATTACGGGTAAATATCACGCTAAGTTAGACTTTTTAAATACAGAGACATTTTCTACAACTAAGCCAGCTCGAGACTCTAGCGACTTTTTAAATATTGCTAAAGATAAAAATATTAGCTTGCAAGTTGCTAAAGTAACCGTAGATATAGCGCAAGATCAAATTAAACTGGCAAGAGCGGGTCACTATCCAAAGCTAACCCTAAGTGCAAGTTATGGCGACTCTTTAACAGATACAGATATAAATGGTACAAGCCTAACTAGACAACCTCGTGCAGACTCAACCTCAGTAGGCCTTAACTTTAGCCTGCCTTTATACTCTGGAGGTGCAACAGTTGCAGCTACTGATCAAGCACGTGCATTTTACGTTGCAGCTAGCCAAGATTACGAAGCCAATTACCGCGCAATTACCCGCACGGTTATTACCTCTTATAATCAAGTGGTATCTGATATTGCGACCTATAAAGCGCTTGAACAAGCAGTTATTTCAGCACAAA
The DNA here is from genome assembly GCF_040308965.1 of Pseudoalteromonas sp. MER144-MNA-CIBAN-0113. Classification (NCBI taxonomy): domain Bacteria; kingdom Pseudomonadati; phylum Pseudomonadota; class Gammaproteobacteria; order Alteromonadales; family Pseudoalteromonadaceae; genus Pseudoalteromonas; species Pseudoalteromonas sp. MER144-MNA-CIBAN-0113. Next base: position 29,006 of record NZ_JBEOOG010000014.1, on the reverse strand, counting down.
GCGCATTAAAAGCCACGGAAGCGGGTTTTGAAGTGGGTACACGTACCATTGTTGATGTGCTCGTCAGTACGCAAAACTTATACAATGCAAAGCGTAATCTTGCTGATGTGCGTTATCGCTATGTTATGTCAACGCTTCGTCTAAAACAAGCAACAGGCACATTAAGCCGCGAAGACTTAGTGGGTATAAACCAAGGGTTAAACACGGTTAACTAAACACTATATTTCATTATATAACCACTAAAGCCAGCTTTTTGCTGGCTTTTTGTATTTTTGGGCGCATAGCGTTAAACTAGGGTCTGTTGACCTTTCAAGGTTAAATTTGCAGCAGCCTGTTTGGTATTTAGGCAAGGCAGAGTCTATGTGGTGTGGTTATTCCCCATAAATAGGCGATAACGTAGCATCAATGCCAAACAGGCGCTGCCTGAAGGGTTCTGCCTAGGGACAATTAACTCTTTGTTGCTCGGTTTTTACTTAGCCCACTAGGTTACAAACCTCGCGCCGCGATTAAATTGTCCCTAGTTTGAACAAATATTAATCCGCAAAGGTCACCAGACCCTAGCCTTTTATTTTTAGAGAAATTTTTGTGGTCAACTCATCCCCTTTTAAAGCCTCTTTTTTAGGTCCTCGTTATTGGCTAACTTGGATTGGTGTCTTATTTTTATATCTCATTTCATGGTTACCACAAAAAATACAATTAGCTATGGGTAAGCAGCTAGGACGCTTGGTTCATAAATATATGAAGCGCAGAAGGCATATTGCTGAAGTTAATATTAAACACTGTTTCCCCACGATGAGCGAAGCCGAGCAACAACAGCTGGTACTTAAAAATATGGAAAATACCGGTATTGCTATGGTTGAAACCGGTATGGCTTGGTGGTGGCCACAATGGCGGGTCAAAAAAGTATTGGGATCAATAAAAGGGCTTGAGCACTTTGAGCGCGTACAACAATCAGGAAAAAGCGTTTTATTACTTGTTCCACATATACTTCACCTTGAAATGACAAGTCGTGTAATGGGTTTGAAGTGCCAAGGTATTGGCTTTTACCGCCCACATAATAATCCGCTTATGGAATACTTTACTACCAATGGGCGTCTTCGCTCTAACGAGTACATGGTTGGAAAAAAAGACGTAAAAGGATTATTAAAATCATTAAAAAATAAAAAACTGTGTTATTACTTACCCGATCAGGATTATGGCCGTAACCGCTGTGAGTTTGTGCCTTTTTACGCAGTACCCGATACAGCAACCACCACTGGTACACTAATGTTTGCAGGTAGTAAAAACTGCGAAACAATGAGCTTAATTGCTTATAGGGATAACAACGGAAAGTACCACTTAGAAATCGTGCCTGAGCTTGAAAACTTCCCGAGCGGCGATGATAAAGCCGATGTAACACGTGTTAATCAGCGCATGGAACAATCAATAAATGCCGCCCCTGAACAATATATGTGGTTGCATAGACGCTTTAAAACACGACCCGATAAAGACGCCCCCTCTTTTTATTAAAGATGGGTTATTAAAATAACAAAGATGAGTAACAGCCATGTGGTTTTGGATTAGATATATACTTTTAGCTTTATTGTTAATTGGTGCAGCTATTTACTTTCTACTAAATGGTTCGTCGTCACTTAATTATCAACAAACCACTAACGCTGCGGCTGAAGGGTTATCGCGGTTTTATGCATCAATCCGAGATAGAATTTCTGTCAATAAAGACAATGACAAATTTGTCATTGAACTCGAAAAACCCGATCTTAGCCTCGACAGAGCGCTAAACCAACGCTCTTTTGTAGTAGAGCCTATGCCTTTAAATTGGAGTGGAGAAGTAGGCCCGCGTCGCTTTCAACGTGACTCAACCTTGCGTACTGTACTGACCCAATATGCTAATAACGAAGGTATTACTTTAATGTGGTACTTAGACAAAGATTACGTAATAAAAGATCACTTTCGTATAGATAGCAGTTTTAACTCCGCTTTATACCGCGTTAGCCGCTCTATTAATGATGACTTTTCAAATGAAGTGTATGCGTTTTTCTGCCCTAAACAACGTGCAGCGGTGATTACCGAGCTACCGTCTGAATTTGTACGCTCAAACTGTTTAAAGCTAAGCAATTAACTACATTCGGTTTAATTTTGTTGATATGCGCTCAAATATTGCTGAGCGCATAACATTAAATTGCTCAATCTAGCCCAAATATTGCCTTCCAAACCGTGCTAACATTATTGATATTTTCACTAAACTCTTCGCGTTTAACGCAGCGACCTTGCTGGTCTAAGCTCAACACATGATAGCGTGAGCGATAGTCTATATACGCTTGAATAAGCTGCTTTTTTTGAATATCGCTGATACAGCCAATTTTAGCCGCGTCCGTTAAAATTCTCACATTGTCAGAATTATCGCATAAGTGGGTAAACTCATGGGCATGTTTTAATACCAAGTATTGCGTTATAAACTCAATATCGGTCATGGCACCCACATCTTGTTTTAAGTCAAATTGCTGCGCATTGCCTTTAGCCAAATGGCCACGCATTTTTTCGCGCATTTTAATCACGTCTGCTTTTAAAGTATCTTCATCACGTTGTTGGCACAATATCTCGGCGCGAATTTGTGCAAATCGTGTTACTAATTCAGCTTGACCTAAAATCAGCCTCGCTCTAACCAGCGCTTGGTGCTCCCATGTCCATGCTTGCGTTTGCTGATAATGATTAAAGCTTTCTAGATTAATAGCTAATAGCCCTGATGCACCTTCTGGACGCAGACGAGTATCTAACTCATATAAAATACCTGAGGCGGTACGGGTATTAAATAAATGCATTAATCGTTGTGCGAGTTTTAAATAAAACTGTCTTGAGTCAATCGCTTTATCACCATTAGTGTAGCTTGTACCATCATGGTTATGCACAAAGACTAAATCGAGATCAGAGTCATAACCCACCTCAAAACCGCCAGTTTTACCATACGCAATAACCGCAAACCCCTTGTTTTCATCATCGGTATTAGGTGGCATACCAAAGCGTTTTACGCAGTGGTACCACGCAATATTTACAGCCTGATCGACTATCGCTTCAGCCAATGCTGTTAAGTGATCGCTTACTTTCATTACATCAATAACGCCCGTCGCATCAGCTGCGGCAATGCGTAATTGATGGGTTTGCTTAAACTGACGCAGCGCTTCCATTTGCTGCTCTAAATCGTCATGTTCAATGCGTAAAAAATACTGCCTTATTTCATCTTTATACGCAGTTAATGGGGTTGGCTTGTAAAGCACTGCTGGGTCGATAAGTTCATCGAGCAAAATGGGGTATAATGAAATATGCTCGCCAATCCATTTACTGTGACAACAAAGTAAAACCAATTGTTTTAGCGTTCCTGGATTTTCATACAGCAACTCTAGATAAGCGGTGCGCGAAATAATTTTATTTAATATTTGGCATACCGTTGCAAAGGCGCTAGCACTGGCATTAAAGTCGTTTAACTGTTTAAGTAATGCCGGCATTAATTTATCAAGAATATCGCGCCCACGATTGCCTACTTTAGCTTTAGAAAGTCGTTGTTTAAAGTCGTATAATGGTGTTTGCCACTCATCTCTGGGCTCATTTAAAAAGCTAACATCGCCGTGATCCCAAGCACTAATAAACGCCCCTTCACAGGTATCAAGTGGTTCAGTTTCTTCGCCTATAACCTGTGTAAATTCGTTATGTATTTGGCTCATCACATGATCTATTTTAACAAGCGTTGCCGCAAAATCTGCCTGAGCGAGCAACACATTGAGTCGCTGTTGATTGAGCTCATCCTCGGGCAGTGTTTGTGTTTGTTGATCATCAAATATTTGTAGGTATTGCTCTACTTTGCGTAAATATAAGTAATTGCTTTTTAAATCTTTAGCTTCAAGCTCATCAATAACTTGGCTAACTGTTAGCTCTTTTAATGCAATTAGTAAAGATTGCGTTTGTAAGTTGGCCTCTCTGCCGCCTCGCACCATTTGCAAAGCCTGAACAATAAACTCCACTTCGCGAATGCCACCACCACCTAACTTAATATTATTGGTTAAGCGCTTACGACGCACCTCTTGGGCAATCATAAGCTTCATTTTTCTTAGTGACTCAATAACCGAAAAATCAATATAACGGCGATACACAAAAGGCTTTAATAACGTATTAAATTCTTCCCAATAAATGTTAGGCGTGCCAATTAAGCGCCCTTTTAACATCGCGTAACGTTCCCAATCACGCCCTTGTTCTTGGTAATAATCTTCAATCGCGTTAAAGCTCATCACCAATGGGCCACTTTCACCAAATGGTCGCAAACGCATATCTACGCGAAAAACTTGGCCATCGACCGTACATTGATTAAGCGCTGTGATCAGCTTTTGCGCGACCTTGGTATAAAAAACGGATGCCTCTAGTGAGCGACGCCCTCCTTGGGTTTTAACATTGCGAGGATATGCAAAAATAAGGTCAATATCTGACGAGTAATTGAGTTCTTGTCCGCCTAGTTTACCCATTCCTAATACCATTAATGGTAATGGGTTATTGTGCTCATCTAATGGCTCACCATTGGTTTTCGCGACATTTTTATAGGCCCATTGATTAGCACTGTCGATCAGTTTATTAGCAAGTTCACTAATGTATTTAATACTATTTTCAATTGGGTTTTTGCAGCATAAATCTAAAAAAGCCACTTTTAACCAGTATTTTTCTCGGTATTGGCGCAGTAACTTATGGCATTCACTCTCTTCTATTTTAGTTATATCAAGCTGTGCAAAAGGGTCTAAAATTTCTCTATTTTTAATTTCGTGCTCACACAGCAACCAAGACAGTAGCGTAGGTTGAGAGCTTAAACTGCGCCAAGCAAAATCACTTAACGCTAATAACCGCACTATCTGCTGCTGGTTTTTCTGCTCTGGGTACAGCGCTGCAAAGCGTGTTTCACCGAGTTTTTGTAATTCAATAGGAAGCTGCGTGTCGTTACTCATCAATACCCTCTTTTATCTCACCAATAACCATACTAGAATGGTTAAAAACCTATCAAGGTAAATCTATTTAGGAACACCATGTCATATTTGTCATTATCTAACACTAGTTTAGTTGCGATTGCTATTAGTTTTGTGGTTATTTGTATCATCATCATCAGTTTAAGAATTGTTACTCAAATAAAAGCAAAACAAGCACTTAAAGAAGAATTGGCGCAGCATGATAACTTTGCAATGGGGATTAGTTTTGCCTCTGAAATATCTGTTGTTATAGCAACCATGGCGTTTTTATTTGATGAAATAAGTATTAGCACCGCACAATCAAATCCATTAAAAGTGATTTTGTTAATTGTGCTGCTATTTTCATTTATTAAAATGGGGCATTTAATCCACCGTAAATGGATATTGCGCCGCTTTAATGAAGAAGCCGCAATACTAAAGCAAAATGTCTGCGCAGCACTGGTTGACTCGGGGATGCTTATTGCCAATTGTATTTTAGCGCTGGGTTTATATACATGGACACACACTCAGGGGTTTAGTAATTTATTAATTGCCTCAGTGAGCTTTTTTGTGTTGCAGGGAATGTTTGCTTTGGACAGTAAAATACGTGAAAACCGCTTCGCTAAAGCAAATCAAGGCGCCTCATTGCAAAGTAATTTTGGCTTAGAAAATACCTCTATTGGTATTCGCTATGCGGGTAAGTCAATTGGATTAGCACTTGCGGCGTATGCTGGTTTATCTAGTGCGGCATTTCAAAATGGTAAAATGGTAGAAAACTTATTTACCTTGGTAATGCATTGCGGTGTGATGTGGCTGTTACTATACTGTTTAACGTATATTATAAAAATTATCTCAATGCCTAATATCGACACCGCACTTGAAGTCGATCATCAAGATAATATTGGCATTGCGTGTATTGAATTTGCTGTATTTTGTGCTATTGGTTACTTACTTATAAGTATGTTTTCAATTTAGTACCAAACTGGTTAAATTAAGCCGTTACTAAACGTCCCTATTTAATAGTCTGGTAAATTAACAGGGACTTTAGGCATATGGAAATAAAAACAGCGAGTTATCTCTTAATTGATATAGACAACGAGTTTAGCCGTTCATTTATTAAACACTATATAAATTCAAATGATCCAGCTAAAAAAGATATCGTTATCGCCGGGGCTAACACCCAAAAGCTGGTTAAAATGATGTTTGATGAACTCGTTAAAGATTATTGCTATTGCGATATTGAAAACGAAATAAGCATTTCTGAGCTGGCCAGCTATCTGCATGAGCACCACGATATTCAGGGTGTGCTGTTTAACCAAACAGACTATTTACTCGCCGATGATACACAGCGCTTTATTTATAATTCACTGCATGAAAAACGCTATATGGTTATTCAGACAGATCAAGGGTATGAAATTAAGCCCATAAAAGATGAATGCCATTCAAACCATTTATCGTGTGATACCGACATAGCCCAAACTGCACAAGAGTTAACAGAGCTTTTAACCCCCGAATATGAAAAATAAATAATTGCACCCAAGCCTTTGCTTACTTACCATAGAGGGATATAACTTCTATGTAAAAAAGTGATTTGCCATGCGAGTGCCCCATATTTATCAATCATCAGCGATTGCTCTCAACACCCCTTTAAATCTTGACGATGACGCTGCAGGCCATGTAGGTCGTGTGCTACGTATGAAAGTGGGCGAACAGGTTTCTATTTTTAATGGTGAAGGGGGTGAATTTCTCAGTGAAATTATTGAAGTGAGCAAAAAAACCGTTGTTGTTATGCCCCTTGAATTTAATCATCATGACGTTGAATCGCCATTAAAGATTCATTTAGGCCAGTGTGTATCCCGTGGCGATAAAATGGATTTTACCATTCAAAAGTCGGTTGAATTAGGGATCACTGAAATAACGCCTATTTTTAGTCAGCGCTGCGGCGTAAAACTCAGCGGTGACCGCCTAGAAAAAAAACACCAACAATGGCAAAAAATAGCCATTGCTGCTGCAGAGCAATCCGGACGCAACTTTGTACCAACCATTAATCCTCCCGTAGATTTAAAACACTGGCTTGAACAGCAAACCGATGCAATTAAATTAACGTTACACCCGCGCGCCGAACACAGTATTAAAACCATTACCGTTCCTGATGGTGGCGTGCGCTTTTTAGTCGGCCCTGAAGGGGGATTTACCGATGATGAAATGGCGCAAACTAAACAACAAGAATTTGTAGATATTCGCTTAGGCCCGCGAGTACTTCGTACAGAAACAGCAGCTTTAACTGTTTTAAGTGCACTGCAATTACAATTTGGCGATTTAGCTAATTGAAATAACTAAAAGCACCCACATATCAAGATTACAGTTGTAAAAAACACATAAATTAAGGCACAGCGCATGGCAATTAAGTTAGGTATTATTTCAGATCCTATTAGTGGATTTAATATTAAAAAAGACACCGGTTTTGCAATGATGATGCAAGCGCAAACCCGTGGCTACGAAATTTACTACATGGAAATGGATGATTTATCGCTGCGTCAAGGCAATGCCTACGCCACTGCAGCAAAAGCTCAAGTTTTTGATAACGAACAAAAGTGGTACCAACTTGAAGAAAAAGAAACCATAGCGCTGGCTGATTTAGACGTTATTTTAATGCGTAAAGATCCGCCTTTTGATACTGAATATATTTACGCAACGTATATTTTAGAGCGTGCAGAACAAGCAGGCACATTAGTGATTAATAAACCACAAAGCTTGCGCGACGCCAATGAAAAACTCTTTACAGCTTGGTTTAGTGAACACACGCCAGATACATTAGTAACACGCAGCCAAAAACAAATTCGTGAGTTTTTAGCCCAGCATAAAGATATTATTTTAAAACCGCTTGATGGCATGGGTGGCGCCTCTATTTTTAGAGTAAAAGCCGATGATGCAAATATAGGCGTAATATGCGAAACCTTAACCGAGCATGGTAGCCGTTTTGCTATGGCGCAAAATTATATCCCAGAGATCACTCAAGGCGATAAGCGCGTATTGGTTGTTGATGGTGAAGTGATTCCTTATTGCTTAGCGCGTATTCCACAAAATGGCGAAACACGCGGTAATTTAGCCGCAGGCGGTCGTGGTGAAGCACGCCCAATTAGCGAATCAGATCTTAAAATTGCAAAGGCGGTCGCCCCTACTTTGAAAGAAAAAGGCTTAATATTTGTTGGTTTAGATATTATTGGTGATAAGTTAACTGAGATTAACGTAACAGCGCCAACCTGCGTAAAAGAAATTGAAGCCGCTTACGATATTTCAATTACCGGCATTTTATTTGACGCCATAGAGAAAAAGCTTAATAAATAAATTATCACTGAATCAGTTCAAAGATATAAAGCGATGACGCTTATCGTGTCATCGCTGAAAACTCGAATAAATTTTTAGTGTTAAAACATGGGACTATGCCATACTCAAGATTCAATAACTAAAAGGGTAAAACTTATGCAGTCATTAGAAAATCACTTTTTAATCGCAATGCCATCAATGCAAGACCCTTTTTTTAAACGTGCCGTCACTTATATTTGTGAACACAACGAAGAAGGCGCTATGGGATTGGTGATCAATCAGCCGATTGATGTCACCGTAGGTGAGTTACTCGACAAAATTGATATTGATAACGATAAATCTCAACATGCCGCGCAAGTGACTGTGTTTGCTGGCGGGCCGGTAAAAACAGACCGTGGCTTTGTGCTACATTCACCTAAACCTGGGTACTCGGCAAGCCAAAAGTTGAGCAGTGATATTATGATCACCACCTCAAAAGATGTGTTAGCCACGTTAACCACAGCCCAAGCACCTGAGCAATTTATTATTACTTTAGGCTACTCCGGTTGGGAACAAGGCCAATTAGAGCAAGAGCTATTAGACAATAGCTGGCTGATCATTAAAGCCGATCCTAAAATAATTTTTGATACTCCAGTAGAAAAACGCTGGGAAATGGCAGTCTCTATGCTTGGTTTTGATATTGGCCAATTAAGCCCCGAAGCTGGACATGCTTAGGGTCTGTTGACCTTTGCGGATTAAAATTTGTTCAAACTAGGGGCGGTTTAATCGCGGCGCGAAGTTTGTAACCTAGTGGGCTAAGTAAAAACCGAGCAACAAAGAGTAAATCGCCCCTAGGCAGAACCCTTCGGGCAGCGCCTGTTTGGCATTGATGCTGCGTTATCGCCTATTTATGGGGAATAACCACACCACAAAGGCTCTGCCTTGCCCAAATACCAAACAGACTGCTGCAAATTCAACCTTGAAAGGTTAACAGACCCTAATAACATAAAAGATACACATGACTAAAAAAACAGTAAAGCCGCAGGGTGAGCGCACCGTTATGGGATTTGACTTTGGTACTAAGAGTATTGGTATTGCTATTGGTCAAGAGCTCACTGGCAGCGCCACCAGCTTAAAGGCGGTGAAAGCCCAAGATGGCATCCCTAATTGGGACGACATTGCTGTGCAAGTAAAAGAATGGCAACCCGATTTAATGGTTGTCGGTTTACCGCTAAACATGGATGGCACCTCGCAAGAGGTTACCTTTAAAGCTAAAAAATTTGCTAATCGTTTGCACAACCATTACGGCATTGCAGTTCATACTCAAGATGAACGCTTAACGACTGCAGATGCAAAGGCACGGTTGTTTGAACGTGGTGGCTATAAAAATTTAGGTAAAGGTAACGTAGATAATATGTCTGCGGTGATCATTCTAGAGAGTTTTTTTGAAGCCAGTTATAGTGAATAAAGTACTTAAACACACATAAAAAAAGCGCCCAAGGCGCTTTTTTTGTTTGTATCTAGGTCATATTGCCTTTGTCATCAAGGCCATCAATGGTCACACCTTGTAAGAAGCCTGCGCCTTGTTGCTCGTTATTACGTAGTTTAATCATCAAGCGTAAGTCATTTGGCGAATCCGCATGATGCAGCGCATCGGCATAATTAATACGTTGCTGTCTGTAAAGCTCAAACAGCGCTTGGTCAAAGGTTTGCATGCCCATCTCTGTTGATTTGGCCATGGTTTCTTTAATACCCCCAATATTACCGTTTTTAATTAGCTCACTGACCATTGGCGTATTAAGTAATACCTCAATGGCAGCAACACGCCCTTCCCCATCAGAGGTCGGAATAAGTTGCTGAGCAATGATAGCGCGTAAATTTAATGCTAAGTCATATTTAAGCTTATCGTGCTTTTCTTTTGGTACTAAGTGCATAATGCGGTCAATAGCTTGGTTAGCATTGTTGGCATGCAGGGTGGCAACACATAAGTGACCTGTTTCTGCGAAGCTCAACGCATATTCCATGGTTTCTTGCGAACGAATTTCACCAATTAAAATAACATCAGGCGCTTGGCGCAAAGAGCTTTTAAGTGCCGATTCAAAACTTTCAGTATCTAAACCCACTTCACGTTGGGTAATAATACTTTTTTGATGTTCATGCACAAATTCAATCGGATCTTCTATGGTTAAAATATGCCCACGTTGATTGCGATTTCTATAACCAATAAGTGCCGCCAAAGACGTTGATTTACCGGTTCCCGTACCACCTACAAATAACACGAGTCCGCGCTTTGACATAATCACATCGGTCAATGCAGAAGGTAATCCAAGCTCTTTAACATCGGGAATTTTAGTGACGATTCGGCGAATAACCATGCCCGCTCTGTCGCGTTGCCAAAAAGCCGAAATACGAAAGCGCCCTTCGTTAGTTGCAATCGCAAAGTTACATTCTTTAGTGTTATGAAACTCTGCTTTTTGTTTTTCACTCATCGCTGATTCAACTAACTCTAGCGCTTGCTCATCTGTTAATTTATCGTCATTAAGAGGAGTTAGCTCGCCGTTAATTTTAGCGCTAATAGGAAGTTGGCTCGATACAAATAAATCAGAGCCTTTTTTGTCGATCATTATTTGTAAAAAGTGATTTAAAGATAAAGTCATAATAATTCCTTAAGCGCTAAACTGCGTCTTATCTTGCGCTTTTGTATACGCCGCTGAGTGAGTGATAATGCCACGGTTAACTAAGCTTGTTAAACATTGATCCATGGTTTGCATGCCTTGCGACGCACCTGTTTGAATTGATGAATACATTTGTGCAATTTTATCTTCACGGATTAAGTTACGAATAGCAGGCGTTGCCAACATAATTTCGTGTGCAGCCACTCGCCCTCCCCCTACTTTTTTTATCAGTGTTTGCGAAATAACTGCACGTAATGACTCAGAGAGCATAGAGCGGATCATATCTTTTTCTTCGCCAGGGAATACATCAATAATACGGTCAATGGTTTTAGGTGCAGAGGTCGTATGCAAAGTACCAAACACCAAGTGACCGGTTTCCGCAGCGGTCATAGCAAGGCGAATAGTTTCTAAATCTCGTAACTCACCCACTAAAATAACATCAGGGTCTTCACGGAGTGCGCTGCGTAGTGCGTTAGAAAAGCTATGTGTATCACGATGAACTTCCCGCTGATTAATTAAGCTGAGTTTATTATCGTGAACAAATTCGATAGGATCTTCAATAGTCAGCACATGATGATGCTTAGTTTGGTTAATGTAATCGACCATCGCCGCAAGCGTGGTCGACTTACCTGAACCTGTAGGGCCCGTGACTAACACTAGGCCTCGTGGGTTATCTGAAATTTGTTTAAATATTTCAGGTGCGCCTAAATCTTCAAGAGTGAGTACGTCACTCGGGATAGTACGAAACACAGCAGCAGGGCCACGATTAGAGTTAAAGGCATTTACACGAAAACGTGCTAAATTAGGGACTTCAAAAGAAAAATCCACTTCGAGATTTTGTTCATAGTCCTTACGCTGGTTATCGTTCATAATGTCATAAACCAGACTGCTGACTTCTTTATCTCCAAGTGCTGGTATATTAATACGTCGCACATCGCCATCAACACGTATCATAGGTGATACCCCTGATGATAAGTGCAAATCTGATGCTTTATGTTGCACACTAAATGCCAATAATTCGGTGATATCCATTTATGACTCCACAACTAACTGATAAATATATGGTTACAATAGCAGAACGACTCACATCCGCCTACGCTAGAATTGCAGAGGCAGCGCACAAAGCACAACGTAATAGTAACGATATTACGTTACTTGCAGTATCTAAAACCAAACCCGCTACTGATATTATGGCAGCTTATGAGCAAGGGCAACGTCAATTTGGTGAATCTTATGTTCAAGAGGCTGTAGATAAAATAGCGCAACTAGACACATTTAGCGATATTGTTTGGCATTTCATTGGCCCTATTCAGTCAAATAAAAGTGCTTTAGTCGCTGCCAATTTTGCTTGGGTGCAAAGTGTAGACAGACTTAAAATAGCCAAGCGATTAAACAGTCAACGTCCTGAGACAATGCCGCCACTGAATGTACTTATTCAAGTGAATATTAGCGAAGAAGAAGCAAAGTCTGGTTGTCACCCCAATGAAATCACTGAGCTGGCGCAATATATAGATCAATGTGCCCATTTACAGTTGCGCGGACTGATGGCTATTCCCGCTAAAAGCGACGATGCAAACACGCAAATTCAATATTTTGAGCAATTACAAACTTGCTTTGATAAACTACAGACCCAATATCCTCATATAGATACGTTGTCGATGGGGATGAGTAACGATGTAGAAGCTGCCATAGCGGCAGGTTCAACCATGGTGAGGATCGGCACAGATATTTTTGGAACACGAACTTAAAAGGTGATAACAGACATATGTCAGATAAAAAAATCGCATTTATAGGCACAGGTAATATGAGCTACGCCATCATTGGTGGCATGGTAAAAAACGGCTTTAACGCAAACAATATTATTGCGACTAACCGCAACCAAGAAAAACTAGCTAAGGTAGCCGCGGATTTCAAAGTGCAAACCACCAGTGACAATAACGAAGCTATGCGCGATGCAGATGTCATTGTTCTGTCTGTTAAACCACAAATGATGGGCGACTTATGCCAATCATTTCAAGATTCAGGCATCGACTTTAGTGATAAATTATTTATCTCAGTTGCTGCGGGCCTAACCGTTAAACGCTTACGTGAAATGCTTGGCCAAGATGTGAAAATGGTGCGTTGTATGCCAAATACGCCATCATTACTTGGCCGTGGTGTATCTGGCTTATATGGTGCAGGCGAAACCCAAAGCGAGCATGATTTTGTACAGCAAGTATTTGAATGTACAGGTATTGTTGTATGGGTTGAAAAAGAGTCGCAAATAAACGACGTGATTGCTGTTACCGGCTCTTCACCGGCTTACTTTTTCTTATTTATGGAAGCCATTGAAGAAAAAGCCAAAGCGCTTGGGTTTAGTGATGAAGACGCGCGTCGCTTAGTACAGCAAACAGCGCTAGGCGCAGCTGAAATGGCACTTAGCCAACCAGATATTAGCATTTCGCAACTGCGCGCTAATGTAACCTCAAAAGGTGGCACCACGCATGCAGCTGTTGAGCATTTAAAAGCGCAAGGCTTAACCCAAACTGTGGGTGATGCAATGGATGCGTGTATTGCGCGCGCAGTGCAAATGGAACAAGAACTTTAAAACCATTTTTTATTGAAGGTTATACTATGAATGCCATGCAATTTTTAATTAGCACCTTGTTTGATCTATTCTTGATGGTGGTACTACTGCGTTTTTGGCTACAGTGGGCAAAAGCCGACTTTTACAACCCAATGAGCCAATTTGTGGTCAAAGCCACTTCGTTTGCAGTTAATCCACTGCGAAAAATCATTCCAGGGCTAGGCGGGCTTGATTTAGCCTCTTTGTTACTGGCATTTATAGTAGCGGCTGCAAAAATAAGTACATTAATGTGGCTCATTTATAGCTCTTGGGCTATTCAACCTGTACTTATACAGGCGCTAATAACTGTTTTAAAAGAAGGTTTAAACTTAGTTTTTTGGGTGTTAATCATTCGCGCTATTTTAAGCTGGGTAAGCCAAGGCTATAACCCAATTGAAGCGGTATTCCATCAGCTAACTGAGCCAATGTTAAAGCCAATCCGTAAAATTTTACCGCCATTGGGGGGATTAGATTTATCGGTATTGGTACTGATTATCGGCATTCAGTTTTTACAAATGCTGCTAATGGACCTTTTAGCTTAAGCATAACGTAATATAAAAGAGGCCTAGCGCCTCTTTTTTACATATTCAGGAGTTAACCATGCAACATTTAATCAAGTTTTGTTTTATTGCTTGTCTCGCTTTAGCATTTAATGCACACAGCGCTCAAGAACAAGGTGCCCAATACAAAGAACTAGGCGCTTGGCAAGTTCACTACATAGCCTTTCCATCAACGTTTATTCAACCTCAAATAGCTAAAGCGTATGACCTTGAGCGTAGTGGCTATAAAGGCATTGTTAATATTTCAATATTAAAAAATGATGCCGATAAAACCGCTCAAAAAGCGACATTACAAGGCACCGCTAAAAACTTATTAGGTAACAAGCAAACCCTTAACTTTAAAGAAGTCGTTGAAGGCGATTCTGTTTATTACCTAGCACAAGTAGATTACACCAACGAAGAGATTTTACGTTTTGAAATTGAAATCCAACAAGGTAATCAGTTTCAAACATTAAAGTTTAAGCAAAAATTTTACGTAGATTAAATATGACCAACACCTTAGTACTTGCAACCGGCAATCCCGGAAAAGTAAACGAGCTGGCTAACATGCTCAGCTCACTTAATATTAATGTTGTACCGCAAAGCGACTTTAACGTCAGTGACGTTGCCGAAACAGGCACCACGTTTGTAGAAAATGCGATAATTAAAGCGCGTCATGCAGCTAAAATCACCGGACTGCCCGCTATTGCAGATGATTCAGGTTTAGAGGTTGATGGCTTGAATGGCGCTCCCGGTGTTTACTCAGCCCGCTTTGCAGGTAAAGGCGCAAGTGATCAAGATAATATCGATAAATTACTGGCTGACTTAGGCGACAACCCTAATCGCAGTGCCCGTTTTTGGTGCGTATTGGTTCTAATGCGTCATGCTGACGACCCTACCCCGCTAATATGCAGTGCTAGCTGGGAAGGTGAGATTACCCTTAGCCAACATGGTGAAGGCGGCTTTGGCTACGATCCTATCTTTTTTGTACCATCAGAAAATTGCACCAGTGCCGCACTGACTAAAGAGCAGAAAAATGCTCTGAGTCATCGTGGGCAAGCACTTAATAAATTATTACAAGAGCTACAACACAAAGGCGGCCTGTGAACCTTCCTCCACTGAGTTTATATGTGCACGTACCTTGGTGCGTGCAAAAATGCCCTTACTGCGACTTTAACAGCCACGGACAAAAAGGTGACATCCCTGAAGCTGAATATGTGCAGCATTTAATTGACGATTTAAAAGCTGATTTACACTTAGTGCAGGGGCGAAAAATTCACAGCATTTTTATTGGCGGCGGCACGCCAAGCCTATTAACCGGCGCGGCATACACCCGTTTACTCAATGAAGTAGATAGCCTCATAGGCCTAGCCGATAACTGTGAAATAACCCTTGAAGCAAACCCCGGCACAGTCGAAACTGGCCGTTTCAAAGATTATGTAAAAGCAGGGATTAACCGTATCTCTATCGGCGTGCAAAGCATGCAAAACGATAAATTAAAAGCCTTAGGCCGAATTCATGGTGCCGATGAAGCCAGTTATGCCGCACAACAAGCTAGTGAAGCAGGGTTGAATAGCTTTAACCTTGATTTAATGCATGGCTTACCAGGGCAGTCACTCGATGACGCACTCAGTGATTTAAAACAAATCATTGCCCTCAACCCTCCACATATTTCTTGGTATCAGCTCACCATTGAGCCTAATACGCAATTTGCTTCAAAACCGCCCACGTTGCCACAAGATGAAACCTTATGGGATATTCAAGAACAAGGCCAAGCATTATTGGCACAAGCAGGCTATCAGCAATACGAAATCTCAGGATATGCAAAACCGGGCTTTCAATGCCAACATAACTTGAATTATTGGCGGTTTGGCGATTATCTTGGTATTGGCTGTGGCGCCCATGGTAAGGTTACTGATGCGAAAACGGGGGTGATAACACGCACTGAAAAGGTTAAACACCCACGGGGCTACATGGACATTATTAAGCCCTACTTGTACAAAAGCTGGCAAGTAGAACAAGACGACTTAGCGTTTGAGTTTTTTATGAATCGCTTTCGTTTAACAGAGCCATGTCCGATTGAAGACTACAGTGCACTGACTAATCAGCCATTACAAAGCCAACAAGCGGCTTTAAATAAAGCTATTAACACAGGTTTATTAATAGAAAAAGACGGCCATTGGCAAGTAAGCCTTAAAGGCCATCGCTTTTTAAATGACCTGCTAGAATTGTTCGTATAACGCTTTTGGCGTTATGCGCATGTAAAGTAAATACATGAAAAATTAAAATACCCTAATGGGTTTCTAACAACAAAAGGGAAACGAATGCGTAAACTTACTCTAATTGCTGCCACGGTAAGCGTGGCACTGCTTGCAGGTTGCCAACAAGCAACACAACAATCAACGCCTGCACCTGCGGTTCAAGCTCAACCTGTACAAAGTGAAATTGATAAAGCGAATGCTTTTTTTGAAGACACTTTTAATCGTGATGTAATGAGCAGCCCAGTTTATCAAACCTACATGGGCATCAAAAAAGATTACGATAAATGGGATGACAACAGCGAAGAAAAAGCGCTTAAAGACTTGGCACAAACTAAAGCCGATTTGGTCACGCTTAACAGCATTGACCGTGCGCAATTAGATGCAGCTACTCAAGTAAGTTATGATTTAAAAAAACAAGATTTAGAAGCTAGCATTGCTGATTTTAAATGGCGTTACCATAACTACCCAGTAAACCAAATGTTTGGTACGCACTCTATGGTGCCGGCTTTTTTAATTAACCAGCATCAAATTAGCAACGTAAAAGAAGCAAACGATTATATTGCTCGTTTAAATGGCGTGCCGGGTGTATTTGATCAACTTATTACCGGCTTAGAAATTCGCGCCGATAAAAACATCATCGCGCCTAAATTTGTATTTCCACACGTGATTGATTCAAGCAAAAACATCATTAAAGGTGCGCCGTTTGAACAAGGTGAAGATTCTACGCTTTTAGCTGACTTTAAACGCAAAGTTAATGCCTTAGAAATAGACCAAGCTGAAAAAGATGCACTTATTAGTAAAGCGGCTGAAGCATTAAAAACAGCGGTTAAACCTGCTTACTCTAAGTTAATTAACTACATTGCACAGTTAGAAAAACGTGCTGATGACCGTGACGGTGCTTGGAAATTCCCTGATGGCGAAGCGTTTTACAATAACGCACTGAAACGCACCACCACGACAGACCTTACAGCAAAAGAGATTCATGCCATTGGCCTTGCTGAAGTATCACGTATTCATGATGAAATGCGTGCCATTAAAGATAAAGTCGGCTTTGAGGGCGACTTAAACGCCTTTATGCAGTTTATGAAAACCGACAAGCAATTTTATTTACCTAACACTGAAGCTGGTAAAGCACAGTACCTAAGTGAAGCTAAAGGTTTAATTGATAACATGAAAACACGCTTAGATGAGCTGTTTATTGTAAAACCAAAAGCCGACATGATTGTAAAACGTGTTGAAGCATTCCGTGAAAAAGCGGCAGGTAAAGCGTTTTATCAACAACCTGCGCCAGATGGTTCTCGCCCAGGTATTTACTACGCCAACCTATACGACATGGAAGCAATGCCTACATACCAAATGGAAGCCTTGGCTTATCATGAGGGGATTCCGGGTCACCATATGCAAATTGCCATTTCACAAGAGCTTGAAGGGGTACCTAAGTTCCGTAAATTTGGTGGTTACACAGCCTACATTGAAGGCTGGGGGTTATACTCAGAATTACTACCAAAAGAAATGGGGCTTTACGAAGACCCGTATTCAGATTTTGGTCGCTTAGCCATGGAATTATGGCGTGCATGTCGTTTAGTGGTTGATACCGGTATTCACGCAATGAAGTGGACTCGTCAAGAAGGTATTGATTACTACGTTAACAACACCCCTAACGCCACTTCTGACGGTGTAAAAATGGTTGAGCGTCATATTGTAATGCCATCTCAAGCAACGGCTTACAAAGTAGGTATGCTGAAAATTTTAGAACTACGTGAAGATGCTAAAATGCAACTTGGCGATAAGTTTGATATCCGCCAGTTCCACGATGTAGTGCTTAAAAATGGCCCTGTACCATTAAACGTACTAGAAAACTTCGTTAATGAGTGGATTGCCAGCAAACAAGCTTAATTTTTAAGTATTTACTTAAAGGTTATAAAAGGTCGCAATTGCGGCCTTTTGTTTTATAAAGCAAAAAATTAAGCTAGGATAAAGTTGGAATTCAAGGAGAACAGAATGGATCTAAGCATACAGCTACTCAATGCGCGTATTAAACAACAGCAGTTTGATGAGCTAGATAACGATTTTAAAAAGCTCACTGAGGCACAGCAAGTAATACAGCTTAATTACCTGTTTGAAAGTGCGCTACGCATGAGTATTAAATACGATTTTATGCAAAACATCGCCGTGCGTATTTTAACCACTAATACGCCACCAGCGCCGTTTATTGAAAAACTAACCAGTTTAGATGCGCTGAGTTTTTTTACGCCTGCACTTAAATTAAATAAGGGATTTATTAGTACAGACGACTCTGGCAATAACGCCCTGCATAATGTATTTAAGCAAGCAATGCCCACACAACTGCCTTTTAACTATGTTCGCTCGTTAATGTTATTTGAATCTAACGAAGAGTTACTGCATGCATTAGCACATACAAATAAGCAAGGGCTCACTCCGGTTGCCAGTTATATTGCCTATGCACATAAGCCAAATATTCCGGTAAAACATGAATTTTCGGCCTTGCTGGCATTAATGGAAATAGAGCAAAAACAAAATCCTGCAGCAAAATTACAAATACTTGAGGCATTAAAAAATAATACCCCAAGCGAGATAACCTTGCTACTGAGCGCCGCTTATTTACAGCGCTCTACTGAACAAGTGGCGGCTCTAATCTGATAAGTAATATTCTACGCTGGTAACAACACGTACGTTTTTAATTTGCGGCGTGTTTGAATCCCGATCGCTAATGCTAAACTGCCCTTGGCGAGCGGTTTTAATTTTACCTAAGCGTGAATTTGAATCTTTAGCAAACTTATCTGCCACTTCTCGGGCTTTTTCTGTGGCTTCTTGCACCATGGCTGGTTTTATATCGTTAAGCCCAGTAAAAATATACTCAATACGAGTTTGATAGTTGTCTTGCACAATAGCTATATTTTGTTTAGCTAGCTGACTCACTTTGCTCAGTGCGTTTTTAATTTTATCAGGAGCATTGGAGTAAACAATAATATTTGAGCTAATAACATACCTAAACTTTTGGTTATCATTCGCGTATTCACGGGCTTGCTTATCAATAATAGATTGAGTACCTGTCGATATTTCTTCATCGTCAAAGCCGTGTAACTTTAAAAAAGCAATCACCGCATCATTTTTTTGCTCAACTCGCTCAACAAGCTTTTCAAGATTGTTGTCGGCATCGTTAAACTGCAAAGGCCAAATAACGGTATCTGCCACAACTTCACGTTCAGCTAACCCTTTTACCTGCACCGTGCGCTCCATCCCTTTAATATCAAGCGCAGCCCCTTTTATAATAAAACCCAATGCAATTAGGCCAATGCTTAAACACGCCGCTGCCATAACAACGGTTACATTCGATATTTTATTCACCTTAGTCTCCTTGACCGATATCAATAATAAGCACGTTCACGCTCGAAAAAACACTATAAACAGGTTACATTGAGAAGGTATAGATAGCAAAACTTAATCAGCCAAGGAAACGCAATGAGTCTAAAACGTATTAGCCAGTTTTTTAATCCAAGCTCAGTCGCTGTTATTGGGGCATCAAACACCCCCACTCGGGCTGGTAATGTGGTAATGCGTAATTTATTACAAGGGGGCTTTAAAGGGCCCATCATGCCTGTTACACCCAATCATACTGCAGTGCATGGCGTATTGGCTTACCCAAGTATTGAAGCCCTTCCCAAAGTACCTGATTTAGCCGTTATCTGTACCAATAAAAACACCTTAATGAAAATTATTGAACAGCTAGGTACGCTGGGGTGCCATAGCGCTATTATTATTGCTGATGGTCTAACAAGTACTCAAAAACAAGAACTTAAAGATAACGCTGCAAAGCATAAAGTGACGCTGCTTGGCTCAAATTGCTTAGGGTTACTTATTCCGCACATAGGTTTAAACGCGAGTTTTTCGCACACTGTTGCCACGCCAGGTAAACTGGCTTTTGTGTCGCAATCAGCGGCTGTTTGCTCAACGATTCTTGATTGGGCTAAAAATAAAGAAATTGGCTTTTCATACTTTGTATCAATGGGAGATTGTTTAGATATTGAGTTTGACGAAATACTCGACTTTTTAGGCCGCGATGCTAAAACCAAAGCTATCCTACTTTACATAGATAACATTAATGATATTCGCAGCTTTATTTCTGCCGCGCGTGCGGCGGCATTTTCTAAGCCCGTTATTGCCATTAAAACGGGCAGAACCAGTGCAGGCGCTCTTGCCGCTGAAATACACACCGGCGGAAAACAAAGCTCAGATGCAGTATATGATGCCATGTTTCAACGTGCAGGGATGTTGAGAGTAAATGATTTGCGTGAACTCTTTGCCGCCACTCAAACCTTGGCAATGCACCCCAAATTACTGCAAGTAGAGCAGCTAACTATATTAACTAATGGCGGCGGCCCTGGAGTGATGGCCGTTGATGAACTTATTCAAAGCTCAGGTAAACTTGCTCAGCTTAGTGATGAAACGCGCGAAGCACTCAATAAAGTGATCCCACATTCAGACACAACATCAAACCCTGTCGATATATTTGGCGATTCTGCGCCAGTGCGTTACAAACACGCATTAGAAATACTGCTTAATGCTAAAGAAGTTAAAAACTTACTGATCATTCATACTCCATCGGCATTGGCCCCGAGTGAAAATTACGCTCAGGTTATTGTTGAGGCACTGAACAAATTACCAAAAATGGCACGCCCGTATGTGATCACTAATTTCATGGGAGAAGATGCTGCATTTGCAGCCAGACGCATCTGCGCGAATAACGCCATTCCGACCTATCGTACCCCAGAAGGCGCAGTAGGTGCCTTTATGCACTTAGTAAGCTATCGTCGTAACCAAAAACATTTAACCCAAACGCCAGAATCAAACACCGATGATGCGACTATTAATAAAGTAGCAGCGAAAGCAGCTATTAAAGAGTTTTTAAATGATGAGCAACATTATTTATCAACCCATCAAGCGAGTCAAATTTTAAGTAGCTACGGTATAGACTGTATCCAAACTGAAGTAGCCTACACCCCTACCGAGGCCAAAGAGCAAGCAATAGAGCTAGGTTTTCCGGTCGCATTAAAATTGATGAGCCCCAGTATTCCCTCTAAGTCTGAAGTCGGTGGCGTAGTACTCAACCTCAATGATGCACAAGAGGTCGAGCAAACGGCATTTGCCATGCTGTTAAGAATAAAAAACACCTACCCTGATGCTATTATTGATGGCTTTTCGTTACAAAAAATGGCGCCTAGAGCAGGTGCCAATGAGCTGCGTATAGCCATTAAAACAGAGCCTAATTTTGGGCCAGTTATTTTATTAGGTGAAGCTGGCACAGGGCTTGAGTACGCTCAAGCGGCGGTGGCCTTGCCACCACTGAATATGAACCTAGCTAAATATTTAATTGCCGCCGCCCATGATAAGGGAGTTCTTAAAGATCGCATTCTGCCAGAAAAAGTAGATAAATATCGCTTGTGTTCACTACTAACTCGAATTTCTCAATTAGTCGTAGATCAACCCGATATCACCTCATTAGAGCTAAATCCTATTTTAGCCAGTAATGGGCAGTTTTTAGTCCTTGATGCCACCATGAACCTAAATCAGTATCAGGTTCAGGCGCACCGAAAACGTTTATCAATCCGCCCTTATCCTATTGAGCTGGTTGAAACGGTGACCCTAAAAAATAAGACCTTAGCAACGCTCAGACCAATCAAACCTGAAGATGAGCAGGCACATCAAGAGTTTGACCGCTCCTTAAGCAAAGAAGATAGATACAAGCGCTTTTTTGGTGAATTGCCACAATTTAACCATGATCAACTCGCTAAAATGACGCAAATTGATTACGACCGCGAGATGGCATTTATTGTTACCCAAACACAAGACGAGCAACAGCACACATTAGGGGTTTCGCGAGTGATTATGGATCCCGATAACTTACAAGCAGAGTTTGCCATTGTGGTACGTTCTGATTGCCAAGGACTTGGGTTAGGGCGTATTTTAATGAACGCGGCTATTTCTCACTGCAGACGCCAAGGCGTGAAAACGGTTGAAGGTATCACCCTGCCAGAAAATACCGGCATGATTGAGTTGGCTCGTAAACTCGGGTTTAAAATAAGTCGTGATTTTGAAGAAGGCAGTATCAATATGCTGCTCACATTGTAATAGGTACTATGCGTAAACTAAGACAAACCATAAACCAAGTATTTGAAGCGTCAGGTAAGTATCAGCGAGCGGGGCACATTTTAGATGTCATACTGATCAGCATCATTATGATTAATGTGGTGGCGATTGTACTTGAGTCGGTGCACAGCATCGCAACCGAGTACTATAGCGAGTTTTTAATCTTGGAGCTGGTATCAGTGGCTATATTTAGTGTTGAATACCTAATACGTGCTTGGACTTGTGTCGATCGCGTAAAGTACGCCTCCATGAATTGCTCAAATACACAAAAACGGATTCGATATATTTTATCACCACTGGCAATTATCGATTTAATTGCCATTTTGCCTAGTTTATTAATGTTTTTCTTTGCTATCGATTTACGTTTTTTACGGGTACTGCGGTTGTTGCGGGTATTTAAGCTCACCCGTTATTCTCGAGCAATGCAATTGTTATTGCAGGCGTTTATTGATGAGTCGAGTTCATTACTGGCGGCATTTTTTATTATGTCTGTGGTGCTTATTTTAGCCTCTTGCGGTATTTATTTATTAGAGCACGACATTCAACCAGACAAGTTCGGCTCTATTCCTGCAGCCATGTGGTGGGCAATGGCAACCCTAACTACGGTTGGTTATGGCGATGTTGTACCTATAACGCCTATTGGTAAACTATTTGGTGGCGTAATCACTTTGGTGAGTATGGGGATGGTTGCCATACCAACCGGTTTATTAGCGTCGAGTTTCTCAGAGCAAGTACGCAAACGTCGCCAGCTATTTGAAGATGCCACCCACGAGAAAATAACCGATGGTAAGCTCACTGATGAGCAGATGCATCACCTTGAGGAGTTACGCTACAAACTAGGGCTAAGTAAACTAGAGGCCAATAAAGCAATAAAAGCGGAGCTAAATAAACGCAGCTCACACTTATTTTGCCGTCACTGTGGTAAGCGTCCTTAATAAAATAATGTATTAAGCGGCGCTTTAAGCTTGTGAGAATACAGGATGCCAATCGTGCTCAATAAGCTCAAGCACCTGCTCTTTAGGCACCGCTTTACTAAACAAGTAACCTTGAAAGTAGCTACAACCTTGCGCTTTTAAAAAAGCCAACTGATGTGCGCTTTCAACCCCTTCAGCAATACACTCTTTACCTAAACTGCTTGCTAAAGTTAGTGTAGATTGAATAATCGCTTCGTTATCCGAATCAATACCAATATCTTGCACAAAGCTGCGATCTATTTTTAATACATCAATCGGAAAGCGCTTCAAATAAGTTAACGAGGCATACCCTGTTCCAAAATCATCCATGTACAACTTACAGCCTAGTTGCTTTAATAAGTCCATATTTTTAAGCGCATGTTCTGAGTCTCGCATTAAAATAGACTCTGTTATTTCAAATACAATAGCCTCGGGCGGCAGTGCTGCATTGTTTAGTGCTTGGCGAATTTCAGGGACGAGTCCGATAAATTCAAAATCCAGTGCTGAGAGGTTAATTGATAGGTATAGATCAGGACACACTTTACGCCAACGAGCTAACTGCACCAAAGCACGCTGAAATGTTTGTAGCATTATTTTAGTGATTAAACCTATATTTTCAGCTACGTTTGCAAACTCTTGTGTACTCGCTAACTGATTATAAGGCCAGCGTAGTAACACCTCAAAGCCCACTGTTTTTTGCGTAGATGCATTAATAATGGGTTGATAATAATTACAAAATTCATGTTCATGATAAGCTTTGATCAACTGTGATTCTAAATGCATCGCTCTTTCAACACGTTGATTCATTTCTTGTTTGTAAAACTTATAACACCCTTCCAAGCCATTTTTAGCATAATAAAGCGCCACATTTGATGCTTTCAATAGTGCTTTATAATGCACGGCATCATCAGGGAAAATAGCCACACCAATACTTAGGTGTATATTGACGCTTTGCTGATTCATAACAATGTCTTTACTCACGCAATCCATTAGTTTGGTGCATATAAGTAATACTTCTTCTATTTGCTGAATATCTTCAACTAGAATTACAAATTCATCACCGCCTAAACGCGCGACGCTATCACAAGGACGTAATGCTGTTTTCAAGCGGTTCGCCACCAGCTTTATTATCTCATTGGCGTTTTCTGTGCCAAATGAATCATTAAAATACTTAAACCGTTTTATATTAACGTGTAACAAAGCCACTTTACACTGATGGCGGCGCGCCTGATCGATGGCATGTATAGCTCTGTCGTTAAACAAGGTTCTGTTTGGCAGCCCAGTAAGTGAATCGTAATTAGCCAGTATATGCAGTTCGCTCTCAGCTGACTTTTGTGCATGAATATCCGTTAAAATAATCACGAAACTACTCAGCCTTTGGCTTTCATCAGCTACGGCGCTTATTTTAACCAGTACATGGCGTTGCTCTTTGTTTGCCAGAACGACAGTGTCTTCACATGAAAAATGTTCGCCCACTTCAAGCTTTTGCATAATTCGTAAATAATCAAAATAGCTACTGCGGGACATTCCCAAATTAAGCGCACGGGTTGAACGAGGCTCTGCTGATAAGCCAAAAGCGCTTTGCAGCGATTTATTTGAGGCACGTATGTTAAAGTTTTTATCTAAGATAAACACCCAATCTCGGGTTTGTTCAAACGCGGCAGTAAATAACCGCGCATGCTCTTCAAACACCCTTTCGCGTGTCATATTGGTATACGTACCGGCTACTTTTTGCGGCGTTTTTTTGTCCCATTCAACCACCTTGCCAAAATCTTTGTACCAGCGCCAATGACCTTTGGCGTGGCGTAATCGGTAGGTACAATTAAAATACCCTTTATCTGTTGATAAAAATTCTAACCACTCCAACCTAAAAATAGCACGCTCTTGAGGGTGAATTTTTTCTAGGTAGGCATCTAAACTCACCGAGTCATCCTCGTAGCCTAATTCGTTGACTAATCTAGGCTGATAAATATTTAACTGGCTCGCCTGCCAATCCCATACCCCGGACTCACTTCCTTCTAGTGCAAGCTTTAAACGCGCCTCACTGTCTTGGCTTTCTTTGTGTGCTGCCAATAAGATACGCTGTATTTTGTTGCGCCTCATTACCCATGCAGTCACTATGGTGATCAATAAAATGGCATAAAGCGCTAAAAAGTATGGAGCACGCCATAGCGGATATTTCACTTTAATATTTAACGTGGCTGGCGCAGTATAGTCGCCGGTCAGTGGATCTTTTGCCCAGACTTTTAACTGGTAACTACCGGGGTTTAATTTAGGAAACACCACCCGATTATTTCGGGTATAACTTTTTTTACCTTTATCGAGCTGATATTCATAAATAATGCGCTCTTGGAAGCTAAATGACATCGCTGAAAATGCAATCTCAAGCCCGATATCATCATGATTTAAAGTGATATTTTTTAATGGCTGCTGTAAATTTATAGACAAGTCCCGAGACATTAAGTTGATGCGCGTGATATTGACCTGATCTAATAAACCTTGGCTATTTTTATTGTCTTTAGGATCAAAGTAGGTAAAACCCTTGAGGCTACCGAAGGCAATTCGACCATCCGCTAACTTAGCCATAGCGCCATTATTAAACTCAGCAGAGAGCACCCCATCTGATGTTGTAAATTGCTGAAAATGAATTGTTTCAGGATTTAGTCGCCATATTCCTTTATGGCTACTCATCCAAATCATTCCCTCTTCATCAAGAACCATATCGTACAACAAGGTGCTGAGTTTATTTTTATCTAAATCAATTGTGTGCACTAACTCATAGGTTGTTGCATCTATACCAATCAGCCCAAAATTAGATAACGATAGCCAAAGTATGCCTTGCCCATCTACCACGTAGGAAAGAATACTAACGGCTACATTTTCATGGTGTTTAGGCACTTTATAAATGGTGTTTAAACTTAAATCATTGGGGTTAAATTGATATAAAACGCCACCACTAAAAAATAATGGCTTCTCGGGTTGGTGCGGTAATGGGGGTAAAAAGCCATGCGCTAAAAAAGGGTCAAATTGTGCTAATTCGCCTTTTAAGTGAACTAATTGTCGGCTATCAATATTATATTTAAACATACCATGATCTGGGTGTACAAAATACAAATCCCCGTTTGGTAGCAATGTCAGGCCATGCATCCAATCATTTAAAAAAATCTGATTGGTAGGACTGTTAGTTCTTGGTTGGGTAAGTTGCTGAGTTTGCGGGTCAAAAATGAATAATCCTCGGTTTGAGTGCAACCAGAGTTTATCTTTGTAAGGCATAATTTTGAAAATAGTAAACTCTGTGGTCAGTAAATCGACTTTATAATCTTTTAAATACACCTTTGAGCGATTACTTTTTAAATCAACCGCAGTTAAACCATTGTGTGTGCCTAACCATAGCTTTTCTTGGAACTCCTTAATTGACCATACCGAATGATGTGATAAACCATCCCCAACCAGTGCATTTCCCTCTACATTATAAAACTTGTAATTGTCGCCCGATAAATAAAACGCACCATCGGTTTTAGTGGCTAGCCACATTCCGCCCGATTTATCTTTCACCATATCAATAATACTGTTATCGGCGAGGGTGTACTTACTCTGTTGGATACGTTTATTTTTTACCACTTTTTTAGTAGTTAAATTAAAACAAAGCAGGCCTTTATCTGTTGCTAAATCGAGCACTCCTTGCTGATTATCAATATCCCAAACATTCAAATCGGCCAGTAATTTTTGGCTTGTAAATGATTGTTCGCGGTTGTTAAACATTGCCTCTAAATTACTAATATCAACAGCGTATAAACCCTTAACCGCACCTACAAGCAACTGATTGTTATTACCTAGCGCAAATGATTTCACATTATTTTGATAAATATGTACATCCGTTTCGCTCAAGTGCTCGAGTGGCCTTACCTGCTGTGTTGCGATGTTAAAAACATACGCGCCGTCTGTGCTACCGATAAAAATATAACCGTTATAATGAAACAAAGTACGCACAAACGCATTTTCAAATTGCTCAGGAAGTGTAAATAAGGAGGTAATAGAGCCGTTGTCTATATCGAGTTTTGCAAACTCTCGGCCTTGTCCAATCCATAAGGTTTTATCATCGGTGGCTAACATAGTAAAAACGGACTGCTGTAGTATTTGCTCTTCTGTGACAGGTTTTTCTATGTATTGTTGGTAGGTATCCGTTTTCGGATCGTATCTGAACAAGCCTGCTAATAAGGAGGCAATCCAGATATGCCCTTGTTGGTCTTGATATATGCGATCGATGATCGCCTCTTCTAACTCACCATTAGGGCCATTGATTGGAATAACTTGATAGCCATCGTATCGGTTAAGGCCTCCTTCAGTAGAGAGCCATAAATACCCATTGTTATCGATAAGCATGGTATTAACGTAACTTTGAGATAAGCCTTCGCTTGGGGATAATCGTTTTACTTGCGCTGTTACTTCAACGCTTATGAGCATAAACAGCACAAATATGGCTGTGATAAACCCATTAATACTCATACCCATGCTTATCCTATTGCTAATTTATGTTTTATTGATATTTCAATGCGGTAATATTTCGGTGCTTATAGGCATCAAATAGCGTTAATAATGAAGGAGTATATGTTAACACTTGGTTAAAACCAAGTGCTTGATAAAAATCAGTAAGGCGTTGATAAGCAAAGGTGTAAACAGGTTCTGTTTGCGCATTTAAAAGGGCAACTAATAACTGGGTTGCCACCCCCTTTGAACGATAAGAAGGAGCCACAAACACCGTTGATAAAAATAAAAAAGTGGGCTTATTCTGTAACCGGCAGGCGGCAATAATCGTATTATTATCGTAAGCGACCCAGACTTGATCCTGTTTGTTAGCACGGCCGCGGACGTGATGTAACGTATAAAACTTATTAACTAAGGGCGTTTTAATTGATTCTAATTGTTTAATTACAAGCATAGTAGGCAAACCTAGCTAAGCATAATGGCCAAATACTGCTCAAATTTTTGTTTTAAAACACCTTGCTCTGCAACAGGACGACTATGCAGAGTGTCGTACACTTGCTCACGCGTTTTTTTACCGCGCTTAATTTGATAAGCCCAAAATGAGGCCTCGTAATCTAACTGAATTTGATACTTCTGCTCTCGCGGCAAGTTACACAGATTAAAACTCATATTCACTCCAATTATTAGGGGCTATAAACTTATTGTTGCCTGCATGAATACAGGTAAGGGCCGTGAGCAGCACACGGAGGCTTTGCTCGACTTTTACTAGCCCACTAGGTTAAACAAGTCGCGCCGAGCGCCCCTAGTTTGAACAAATTTTCATCCGCAAAGGTCAACAACCCCTCGCTCAATAAAACGTAGATTATACGTTTAAACTTATAAAAAACTAACTCTATAACTAATAAAAATAAGCGACTGTAAATAATTCAACGTAATCAATAATTGTTGGTGGTAACTTTTGCACGGCTAGCGCATTTTAATCCCAGATTCTAACAGGGTTGAGCGATAATCATCGTCTAGCCCTGCCATTTTCTTTTT